>CAZCUL010000511.1:0-3582 GCA_964501475.1 uncultured Verrucomicrobiota bacterium
GATCACAGCCGACTTGTCCGATCCGAATGCGGATATTGCGTGGTTTGGGTATCGAGGCGACACCGGATTCCATCCGACGCTGCGACTATTCAGGGCCACCTTTGAAAACCCGTTGCCGGAAGGACAAATCGAAAGCATGGATATTCTTTCGCTGTTCAGTCGCGCAACGCCCGTGTTGGTGGCTGTGACCGTGGAGGAGCAGTTGGCCGGTTCCTCTTCTACCTCGGCAAAGGATGCAGCCGGCAATGGGCCGGATGCCGCTCCGGGCAAAATGGAGGCGCCGCCTTCTCGGCGCGAAATGCTCGCTCGAACCGTGGAGGGAGCTGGCGGTCATCCGCTGACCAATGCCACGGTGCAGGCGTTTGCAACCGACGATTCGCGCACATTCTTTTTCGGCGCTTACGCTTCAAATAAGGACGGTCAGGCGATCGTCGATTACCCGCCGGGACAGTTGCGCGCCGTAACCCTGGTCGCGAGCGCGCCGGACCGCGCGCCGCAAGTTATGAAATTGGACGTCGCAGAAAGCGGCTTCTTTCCTCCGGAAATTACCCTGCAACTGGAAAAGGGCACCAGAATCGGAGGGGTTGTTCAGGACGCGGCGGGCGCCCCTGTGACCGGAGCGCAAGTGGTCGTCGCCGGCAGGCTCCCGGCAGACCTGCCATCGGCGCGGCAAACGGAGTTCGACGCCGTCCAGACCGATGCGAAAGGGATGTGGAGCACCCACTGCGTGAGCGAAAACGCGGGAGAATTGAGCATCACGGTCGAACATCCCGATTATCAAACCGGCAATTTCCAATATGCTCCGGGGGGAACGACACAAGAGGATCTCTTGGCCGGCAAGGCTCTATTTGCGTTGCAACCCGGGTTCGCAGTGGAGGGGGTTGTCGCTGACCGCAATCAGGAGCCCGTGCCCGGCGCGACAGTCTTATGGGGCAAGCCCGATTTGGCCTGGACGAATCGCTCTGTTCGGACCGACGCTTCGGGCCGGTTCAAGTTTACTTTGCGCGGCAGTGACGTCGCGATGGCGGCGGTGTTTGCTGACGGATTTGCGCCTCGGCTGATGCAAATCCGTCCTTCGGCACGGCTCCCGAAGCTTCACATCAATCTCAACAAGGCCACTTCGCTCAAGGGACAAGTGCTGGACCCGACCGGCTTGCCCATTGCCGGCGCCAGTGTGGTCGCCGCTCAATGGAGAGAGACTTGTTGCCTGAATTGGGCGACCCAAACCGATGTCAATGGACGTTTCGAATGGAGTTCTCCTCCCGAAAGTCCGGTGGTTTACACCATCAGCAAACCCGGCTTCAAACATTTGCGCAAAGAAGCTCTCACAGCGGGCGAGCAGGAGGTCACGATTCGATTGCAGCCGGGCTTATTGAAGCCCGACAAGAGGCCGCCACTGGGCCTCTGACATCCAACCGCCATCACTCCCGGCCGCCGGCGCTTTCGCGTCTTCAACAGATCAAGCCGCGCTTTGCAGGATAGGGATCGCGCCGACTGGCGATCTGCAACCGTGGATATTTCATGCAATTTGCTGCCCCTGGCTTGACCCAGGACGAATCCTCCTGAGTGAAAGCCTTCTGACGCGTGCGGCAAATTGCCAGCCACGCACGGCAGACCGGCTGCTTATACGACGCCGACAACATGAGCTAACGAGAAAGGGAAGTGGTGCGTATGAAGAAACAGGTTTTATTTCTAACGGTTATTTTGGCTGCCGCAGCCGCCTGGGCTGCTGATCGGGAGCGCCCGCGTGAAAGGCGCGGCGTCGATGGCGTTCAGGCGACCGATCCGGTGCGGGTGTTTCCTGATAGAGACCCTCGGGCGCGCTCTGCAGTGACCAACCGGCCGGGCGGAATCACCAATCGCGTCGGACGAATTACGAATCGGCCGCCGGGTCTGATCACCAATCGGGGAATTATCAACCGGGGGACAAACCTCCCGCCGGGAGTCAGCAATCGGAATCGATTCGCCACAAATCTGCCGCCCGGTTTTACAAATCGCCCGGGCACCAACCCGAATCCGCCTCGGGCGGTTCCCGAGCCGATTGATCCGCGGTTGGATCCACGGATCACTCCTCCCGGCACTGTCCCTCCAGGGACGATACCTCCCGGTAACCTCCCTCCCGGGACCGTGCCGCCGCAAAATCCGCCACCCCCGGATATCGTGCCGCCTACGGACAATCCACGCGTTCCTCCAAACAGCCCGCCCGGTGTAGTGCCGCCCGGAGGCATAGCGCCCACGCCGGCACCCAGACCGGCGCCGGCACCGCCAAGAAATTAGGTTCGTTCCCAAACGGCAAGAGAGTCGATGGCGGAAGTTCGCTTCCGCCATTGATCTGTACCCTTTCAACACGTTCTGGACTGCGCCGGCAGAGCGCAGCGGCGACGGCGCTTTGGCTCTGGCAACGACCGACAAAGCCAAACCGGTGTCGCGCTTTGCTTGCCACCGCAGTCCGAAGCTCGAAACCGACTAAGTGTTGTAAAGGAGCGGTTCAAACCGCAGAATCGGATGGTTACCATTACTCGGGACGAAATCGAAGCCCGTTCGAAGGAAACAGAAAACTTCAATGAGACCCTTGCGTCTGATGCTCGTTGCTGGCGAGCCAAGCGGCGACCTGCTTGGCGCCGAACTGGTCAAAGCGCTCCGGCCATTGCTGATCAAAATCCTTGGCCAGCCGAGCAATGATTTACAACCGCTCCGCACTTCTCTTCAGCCGGAATTCTTCGGCGCAGGCGGTCCGCTTATGCAAGGCGCGGGGGTGAAGCTCGAGTTGGATCTGACTCGCTACGCCGTGGTGGGTTTGAGCGATGTTTTGGCGAAATACCGCCAGTTTCGCCTCTTCTTCCGGCGTCTGGTGCGCCTTGCCAGGGAACGCGAACCGGATGTCATCATCCTGATCGATTTTTCCGGTTTCAACCGGCGATTGGCCTCGGCTATCCGCAATGAACTTCGCGCGCGCGGGAAACGCCTTTTCAACAACTGGAATCCCGGCATCGTTCAATACGTTTCGCCCCAGGTATGGGCCTCCCGCGCCGGGCGGGCCTGGCACCTCGGGCGCGATGTCGATCTGCTCCTCAGCATTATTCCCTTCGAGAAGAAATGGTATGCGTTGCGAGTGCCGCAATTGCGGATCGAATTTGTCGGTCATCCGATGCTGGATCGCTATCTTCACGTTGCGCGCCCGCGGAAAGAGGGACTTTCAAACCCGCCATCGGTCGTCCTCCTCCCGGGCAGCCGTCCCGGGGAATTGAAGCGCCATCTGCCTGTGATGTTGGAAGCCGCGGAACGAATCCGTTCACAGGGCCCCGTGCAATTCACGCTGGTGGCGCCGGAAGAATCGCTGGCCGGTTTTGCCCGGCGCCAGTTGCTTCCCCAAAGTCCGGTGCCAGTGCAGGTGGGCCGCCTGGGCGAGGCTTTGGCCTGCGCCGATTTGGCGATTGCCTCCACCGGGACTGTAACGCTCGAGTGCGCCTGTTTTGGAGTGCCCACCGTGGCCATCTATAAGACGTCATGGCTGACGTATCTGATCGGAAGACAAATTGTTCAGGTGCCTTATCTGGCCATGCCCAACCTGCTGGCCGGGGA
>CAZCUL010000512.1:0-8711 GCA_964501475.1 uncultured Verrucomicrobiota bacterium
CGTGGCAGAAGCCGAAGCCAAAGCGCCGTCGCCGCTGCGCTCTGCCGGTCCTCTACCGCTTTCTTTTCAGAGCGTGCTGAAGCTGATGAGCAAGATTCGCCCGTCGTCCATCCTGTGCGCGTGGCCAAAGCGCCAGAGGACTGGCGCAGTCCAAGACCTGGCGGATTTTCCAATGGCTCCGGTAAATGCGAAGCGTCTTGGAGTGTGGTATTTCCCTGCACTCTGCCGGCTCATTCCAGAACGTGTTCTTCCGATTCATGGTCCCAATGCGCGTCCAAAGTTGGAGGTCGAGGCTGCCCATGAAAATCCAGGGCGGCAGCGGCTCGCCATTGCGCATCGCGGCATGGCTTCCCCGGAACCAGAATTAAGCGACCGGTATGGAACTTCTCTGAGCCGATGACGAATCTGCGGCGCGCATTGGGTTTTTTCCGGGCGGACAAGCCGCGCATTGCCCTCATCGCCGTTCTGGTAATTCTGGGCATTATCGCAAACGTCCTGAAACCCTGGCCGCTGGCGTTGATCGTCGATTCGGTATTGGAGGACAAGCCGTTTCCCGAATGGGCGGCGCCGCTTTTGCCCGCCGGCCCGCTGGCGCAGCTCGCTGTTTTGGGCCTGGCAGTCCTGTTCCTGCATGCCGGACAAGGCGCGCTGGCCGCCCTGCACAATTACCTGGCTATCCAGGTCGGTTTGCGCGGCCTCACCCGGGTCCGCAACGAAGTCTTCGAGCGGCTGCAGCGCCTATCGCTTCGATTCCATCGCGGATCGAGAGCCGGCGACCTGATTTATCGCGCGTCGTGGGACACCTACGCCTTTCACACCCTTTTCCAGCATGGCCTGGTGACCTGCGTGGCGGCGGGATTGTCGCTCATCCTGATGCTGGCGGTCATGGCCCGGCTGAATGTTGTTCTCGCTTTGGTGGCGCTGGCCATCGTTCCGCCGCTGGTGGGCACGATCGTTCTTTTGGGCAAACGCATGCGGGAAAAGACGGTTGCGGCGCAGCAATCCGATAGCGCCATCACCTCGCTGGTCCAGCAAGGCATTGCCGCGCTCCCGCTCACCCAAAGTTATATTCGGGAGGAGGCGGAAGCCCAAAAGTTCAGCGCTCAGGCCCTGGTCGCGCAAAAGCGGCGCCTCTCACAGCACGAGTCGGAGCTGCGTTATTGGTTCGTCATTTCCTTCATTTTCGCACTGGGCACCGCGGCCATGGTCTGGGTGGGTGCGAGTCAGGTCCTGGACGGGCGTCTCACCGTCGGCGAGTTGCTCGTTTTCCTCTCCTATTTGGCCCAGCTTTACGATCCATTGAACCAGCTTTCTCATGTGGGCGCCACTTTGGCGACGGCGAGCGCCGGCACCCGGAGAATCTTCGAAATTCTCGATACGCCTGAAGAGGTCAAGGACCGGCCTGACGCGCGTCCGGCCCTGAATGCCTCCAGACGCGCAACCGCCGGCGCGGCGCCTTTGAGTTGGGGAGCCGGGGGCGAAGCGCTGCTGGTCCGCGGCGAAATCCAGTTCGATCACGTCTCTTTCGGCTACACAAAAGAACGGCTGGTGCTTCGGGAGATCACATTTGGTCTGGCCCCCGGCAGTTCGGCGGCGCTGATTGGCCCCAGCGGGGTGGGCAAGAGCACGCTGCTGAACATGGTGCCGCGCTTCTTCGATCCCACGGAAGGCGCGGTGCGGCTGGATGGCGCGGATTTGCGTGAATTGCGTTTGAAGGACTTGCGGGCGCAAATCGCCGTGGTCCTCCAGGAACCGATCCTCCTGGCCACGACCGTGGCTGAGAATATCGCCTATGGCAGACCGGACGCGACGGTGGATGAGATCGAGGCTGCGGCAAAAGCCGCGAATGCGGATGGTTTTATCGCCCGCTTGCCGCAGCGCTACGAGACCGTTGTGGGCGAGGGAGCCGTTACGTTGAGTGTCGGCGAAAAGCAACGGATCAATCTCGCCCGGGCTTTCCTGAAAGATGCGCCCATCCTGCTGCTGGACGAGCCCACCAACGCTTTGGATGCCGAGAGCGAGGCGCTGGTGGTCAGGAGTCTGTTCGACCTGATCCGCGGCCGCACGACGTTAATGGTGGCGCATCGCCTCTCGACCATTGGGCGGGTGGACCAGGCCATTGTGCTTGAGGAAGGCCGGATCAGCGAGATGGGAGCGCCCGCGGAACTGGCGAAGCGTAACGGCTACTTTGCCCGGGTCGCCAGCGGCCAGGTGAAGCTGGAATAGGTAGATCTTGGGGCGGCGTGTCGTGAACCAGAGGAATGGAACGCAGGAAAGGAGACATCGAAAGATCAAGAGCGAAACTTTCACTCCCGAGGAGATTTTTGTTCACGGTAACGCCGGGGAGGAGCTAAATGAAGGTCGCACTCGGAACAAACCGCTTCGACTATGCCGCAAAATTACTGGATGGTGAAACAGGAGCCCGAAGCCTACTCCTGGGCGACCTTCGTCAAAGAGAAAGGCACTGCCTGGACGGGGGTCCGAAACTTTCAGGCGCGCAATCATCTTCGCGCGATGAAAAGGGGCGACCTGGTGCTCTTTTATCACAGCGTCAGCGAAAAGCAGGCCGCGGGCGTGGCTCGCGTAGCCAAGGAGGCTTATGCCGATCCGACAGCCGAGGAAGGGGATTGGTCCTGCGTGGATTTGGTTCCCGCAAAAGCGCTCAAGAAACCGGTCACTCTCGATGCGATCAAGTCCGACAAGCTGCTCCAGGACATGCCGCTGGTCCGGCAATCGCGGCTATCGGTTCTGCCGGTGACGGCTCCTCAATTCAAGCGATTGCTCGAACTCGCGGACACCCGGCTCTGAATCGCCGGGAAAGTCGGTATGAGAGTTCGGTTCTCTCGTTTCTGAAATCCGAACCTTGGTTTGCATAGCATTGTCGCCTTTCTTTGGCCTGGTCTCCCATCAGGCGCTCTCCCTCTTCAATACTGTCCGTCCCTGCCGGACAGAGTCATCTCAAGTGACCTCCTTTAGCCCTCGCCCCGTTCGTCCCTCACGAGGAGAGGGGATCAGAATTTCAGGTGAGTAGAGCTTCAGAAGGAATCTGTCTTACACCCAGTCAGCGAGCGAACTGGTTCCGATGGCGTCGGCGGCTAAACCTCCACCTGTTGCATGGCGGAATTCACCATTACCAGTTCGCCAATGTTCTCCAAAGTAATCAAACCCACCAGGCGGCCGTCGCGCAACACAGGCAGAGTCGAACATTGATTCTGCCTGAGGCGCTCGAAGGTTCTTTCCAAAAGAGCGTCTTCCTCGACGCCGGCGCAGTCGGTCCGCATGACGCTGCCGACCTTCACGTTGACGCCGCCTTCAGATAATGCTTTCACCAGATCGCCGCGGGCCAGGATTCCGACCACGCGCTCGCCGTCCAGGACCGGAAAATCCTGTTGAGAACCGGCGATCAGCTCATTGACCGCTTCGGCCAACGAATCCTCGGCCGAAAGCGTGCGAAAGTGCCGGATCATGGCGTCGCCCACGCGCACCCCGCGGAGGCTGCTGGTGAATTGCACCGCGCGCGCTTCGGCCTCGGCGCCGATGAAGACGAAAACGCCAATCAGAAGCAAAAAGATGTTGCCCACAATAAAGCTGGCGAAGGCGAAGAGAATCGCCATGCCTTGGCCGATTCGCGCCGCCACGCCGGTGGCGCGTTCGTAAGGCATCCGGCTCGCCAGGACGGCGCGCAGGATACGCCCTCCATCCATGGGAAAGGCCGGAAGCAAATTGAAGAGGACCAGAAAGACGTTCACCAGCATCAGTTGCCCGGCAAAATTTCCTCCCACCTCCAACAGTCCGCGCAGCGTCCAACTGTATTGCGCCACCAATAAGCCGAGCAGAAGCCCCGCTGCGATGACGACGTTCACGGCTGGTCCGGCAATGGCAATCCAGAACTCCCGGTTCGGTTCCCGTGGCATGCGCTCGAGCCGGGCCACCCCGCCTATGGGCAAAAGCGTAATGTCGCGAGTCTGGATTCCGTAGCGGCGCGCGGTGAGGGCGTGCCCGAGTTCGTGCAGGACCACGCAGGCAAACAACGCCAGGATAAAGGCCACACCCTGCACGGCCAGCGGCATGCTATGCCCCGCGCTCAAGTGCCCGATAAAAATCCATCCCACCAGAATCAGAAACGTCCAGTGCATGTAGATTCTGATTCCGGCGATCTCCCCGAGTTTAAGTGACCATTTCATTGCTTGTCCCTTTTACTTCGATCCCTCGCGGTCAAAAAACTACACCGGAACGCCGGGGCAACCAGAACAAATTCTCAAGCGTCGATTCTCAGTCTCCGTTTAACAAACGGGCCGCAGCACCGGTGCAGACCCGAAGCAGTCAAAGTATTTGAGCCTGTTCCGCGGTCTGACGCGCGTTGCGGCTAATGCTCCGCACATAGCCGCGGTCCCGGCGGAGTGTCGAGCCGAGTCCCGCAATTCAAAAACTCTTTGCTTTCGGATTCAAATCTGGTTCGAATTTGATATTCAGATTCCGGACTCCCAAATGCGGCTGGCGGCGATGGGATATGGCAACCTTGCGGGCGGTCCGGACGACGTCAGATAGGTTTTTGTGAGGCCGTCATATGAGCAAAATCCACAAGAAACGCTTTTGCCCGGCAATCGGGCGGGACATCACCTCTGGCGACTGCGGGGAAGGACGGAACAGCCGATTCAATTGCCCGGCCGAATGCCCGTTTAATCCGCTGGCGCCGGCCAACTACAGCCAGTTGCTCGAACTCGAAGAGCGGGTGGACGAGGAGGCCTTAAGGTGGTTGTCGCTCGACGCGAAAGACCCTTTGGCGCTGGCGCGGTCGGCGCAGAAGGCCACCTCCAGCACGTCGCCTCACGCGTTGCATTCGCTTATCGTTTGGAACTTTTTCTTCGAAAAGGACGCAACCGGAAGGACCTGCGCCGAGCGCTGGGAACAGGCAGGTTTTCCGGGATTGAAGAATGACGCCCGGGTGCTCGCGCGCGCCAAAAGGTCGATGAGCGTCGGTTTAATCGAGGTCCATCGGGTGCTGAATGACGAGCGCACGGAGGTGGTGGATCTGCTCTCAGCAGAGCCAAAGCCGTTCATCGTGACGGATCGGGGGCTGGCATCGTCGGTCGCGCGGTTTTCGACGGCTCTGAGCTGGATTTATCCGCTGCCGCACTTTCACCGTCTTTTCGGCAGTGCGATCATGGTGCAGGAGGTCTCGCAGTTGGAACCGAGAGAGACGGTGGAAGGGATTGTCCGGCACCTGGGCGGACCGACGGAGGAGGCCGGGATGCGGCGTTGGCTGGCGGAACATTTTCTCAGATTTGAAGAGGCGTTGCAGGCAGTAGCCGTTGAGCGGCGCCGGCTGATGTTCGCGAGCATGGACGCGAAGTTCGGCAAGGCGGTCTATGAACTGAAAGGGCCGTTTGCTGTCTGCCGCGACCGGCTCGATCAGGTGGCCGAGGTGGCCGAGGACTCGTTACTTGATGGCGAACGAGCCGAAGGCTTTGCGGAGGCCCGGGTCTGGTTTGCGAAAGACGACGATCCTGTATTCAAGACTGCTCCGAATGCGCGAGGGGTTTTGGGACGGGCGCTGCTCGGGCAGTCGCACTGGCGGTTGGAGGCCATTGGCGGCGAAAAACTGGCGGCATTGCGGGGGCGATTTGAAGCACAGATGACGCGGCTGGCCCAGTTCACGGGCGAGCGGCTGGATGATGTGGCCGGCACGATGGCAGAAAGGGATCCGAAGGTGGACCGGAGCCTGGTGCCGCCGCAGTTGCTGGAAAATCCAAACCAAATTCTGATGACCAGCTCACGCGTGCCCGCAACCATGGGGGACATGTCGCCCGAAGACCTGCGAGAGGAGCTGTACGCGGCGCACGAGCGGGCGTTTCTGGACGATGCCATTCCGGCATTGGATGGGCGCACGCCGCGGGAGGCAGCAGGCGATCCAGCGCTGCGGCCCAAGCTGATCCGGCTCATGAAATCCCGAGTGCGTCAGTGCGACGAGGAGAATCTCGAAACAGGCTCCAATCGCGACGTGAACTGGATGCTGCGCGAACTTGGGTTGGAAGAGATTCTTTTTGACCCGCCGCCCAAAGGCCGCGTGCCGGAAAGGGCCTGTTGGCAGGAGGGGGGCGAAACAGCCGAGGATGAGTTTGTGAACGAGTGTGATGAAACGATCGCGGAAATGGATCCGGATCTTCCGCCGGCGCCGCCGTTGCCAAATCGTCCGTTCACCTTGGATGAGGTCGCGGAACGTTTGCAAACGGCGTTAAATGCTTTGGAGGGGCCTTCCGAGGCGCTCAACGAACTGGCTGAGGGGGGTTGCACGCTTGTTGACGACGTGCTGGCCGTCACGGAAGGCCTGGTGGACGATTACTTGTCAACGTTTCTCTTCCCGTTCGTGGCGCAGGTCTGGTTTGTTTTCGCGCCGCCAGGGACACGAGCGTCCAACGTCACCCGCGCAAATCTGCAAACCGCGATCGAGCGGGAAACAGAGGATTTCCTGGAAGCACTCGGAAAGAAAACACCCGAGGCGGTGGATCAATACCTGCAAAGCGGGCCGCAACCGAGCCTCGTCCAGACGATGATGGGAATGGTCCTGAATGTGGCCAATTTCCTCTCCCCGGAACACCGGCCATCGGTCGAGAAGCAGGCCCTCATCGTCGCCGTGCTCCGCGCTGTGATCGCGGAGATCAACAGTGCGCATCGGCGGCGATAAGGGACGAACCGCCGTCCCGCTTTTCCCGCTCGAGGACCGGAGCATTCATCATTTGGCATTGTGATTGCCGGCGCCACCGGAAAGCCGCCTGTTCATCGCGACGCGCTTTCCTCCTGCTCAAGGACGGTTTTTATGCTGCGCGTTTCGTCCGCGCTAATTCCGATATTTTGCTCCTCACGCGGCTTTAAGTCCGGCTGCACAATGTGAAGGGGTATTCTCCAGCCGGAATGTGCGAAATGCGAAACCTTCCTTGCTTATCCGTCACTGCGAAGGTGTCATCCAATTCGTCATTGTCGGTCATCGTTTCAGAACAAAGTTTTCATTGCTTAATGGGCATGAGCTTAGACGGCGGTCTGTGATGGCTTCAAGTTTGGAGGACAATTTCAATTCGCACACGGTCCGCATCGCGTTCGTCACGGGACCCAATTTTCTCTTTGCCTCGAAGGTTCCTCATGGCCAAAGCCGACCCGTACTGCTTCCATCGGGCGCCGTTCGACCAGCCTCGGCGATTCCCGGGTGGGCTTTAGCGACTTTAGCCTTTCCAGATGCGGGGGAACGTCCCAACCTTAGCCGATGAAACGGATTTTCGTATTGCTGCTGGCGGCAGCCTTTGTCGCGGGTTGTTCCAAGCCCAAAAGCCGTGTCGAAAGGGGCACGGAACAGCAGATTCTTCACCTCGGCGCGGGCGCGGAACCGCAGGGGTTGGATCCCCACGTCGTGACCGGCGTGGGCGAACATGAAATCATCATGTCGCTGCTCGAAGGGTTGGTTTCGGAAGACCCGAAGGATTTGCACCCGGTGCCGGGCGTGGCCGAACGGTGGACGGTGTCGGACGACCAGCGCATTTATACCTTTTATCTTCGCCACAACGCCAAATGGTCGAATGGCGATCCGGTTACGGCGCACGATTTTCTCAAATCCTACCGGCGCATCCTGGAGCCGGCTTTGGCCTCGCAATACGCCTACATGCTGTTTCCGGTGAGAAATGCCGAAGCCTATAACCGGGGCGAGCTGAAGGATTTCTCCACGGTCGGATTCAAGGTGATCGACGATTACACTTTTGAGATCACGCTGGCCCACGAGACGCCTTATTTTCTTTCGTTGATGAATCATACCTCATGGTTCCCGGTGCATTTGCCCACGATCGAGAAGCACGGCGATCCGCTCAGCCGCGCGAACAAATGGACGCTGCCGAAGAATTACGTTGGCAACGGTCCGTTCAATCTCAAGAAATGGGAGGTGAGCAATGTCATCGTGGTGGAAAAGAGCGAGACGTACTGGGACGCGCAACAGACCAAACTGCGCGAGCTCCATTTCCATGCCATCGAAAACGAAGACACCGAGGACCGCGCTTTCCGGGCCGGGCAGCTTCACGCGACCTATTTCGTGCCGTTGCCGCGCATTGACGATTACAAGAAAAGCCAGCCCGAGTTGCTGACAATTCATCCTTATCTGGGGAGTTATTTCTACCGTATGAACGTGACCAAACCTCCGCTGAATGACGTGCGGGTCCGGCGGGCGCTGGCCATGGCTGTGAACCGGCAGAGCATTGTCGAGAACGTCACTCGGGCGGGACAAAAGCCGGCCCATTTCTTTACACCGCCCGGCACAGCCGGATACACCTGCACGTCTGAGGTGCCCACTGATTTTGAAGCGGCCCGGAAACTCCTGGCCGCGGCCGGCTATCCCGGAGGCAAGGATTTGCCAACCATCGAAGTCCTCTACAACACGCAGGAGGGACACCGGCTCATCGCCGAGGCGATTCAGCAAATGTGGAAACGGGAACTGGGCATTGATGTCCGGTTGGTCAATCAGGAATGGAAAGTTTATCTGGATGCGCAGCGGCACATGAATTACCAGATTTGCCGCGCGGGTTGGATAGGCGATTACGTGGACCCGAACACATTTCTCGATATGTGGGTCACCGACGGCGGGAACAACGAGACCGGCTGGTCAAACAAGGAATATGACGAACTGATCCGAAAAGCGGGCGAGGTGGCCAACCAGGAAGAGCGTTATGCTCTTT
>CAZCUL010000513.1:0-3247 GCA_964501475.1 uncultured Verrucomicrobiota bacterium
AAAGCATAAAGGCGAGTCTAACAAAGCCGCGGGCGTCTCACAATGAAAGACCAGCCGCGTAACACAGGGCTTGTCCCAAGAGCGTTATGCTCCTGAACTTTGTCGGAAACTTTGTCGCGAACTTTGTCGAAATGCCCCGAAATTCATTCCATTACTCGCCAAAGTTTCCGACAAAGTTTTCGACAAAGTTTGGGTGAGGCTGTTTTTGGGACAAGCTCTAACATAGCGTGCTCCGATGCCAGTGTGAAGATACCCCTGACGGTACAGAAAAGAGCGGGGCAAGCGAGTATTCGAGATTGGCGCTTCCCAAAAGGATGCTGCAAGCACGCCCAGCGCCCCGGACAATCGATCTCAACTCCGGTATGTGGGCTTGTAGGGCTCTTGCCCCGCAGGATTGTTGCTATCAGAATGCCGCTCAGAATTCAAGCAGCAAATCGTCGTTCGCGGCGTTAAGAAGCTTTGTGTTTAAGCCTGCTCAAATCGTTTCCGGGGGGCAGACCGGTGCCGACCGTGTCGCTTTGGACTGGGCGATCCAGCAAGGCATACCTCATGGCGGCTGGTGCCCAAAAGGCCGAGTGGCGGAGGACGGCGTGATTCCAGACAGATACACACTGCGCGAGACCCCTTCGGCCGATCCTTGCCAGCGAACGGAATGGAATGTGCGCGACTCGGACGCGACCTTGATTTGTTCCATGGACGAGCGGCTGTCGGGCGGCTCCGCGCTGACATACGACTTCTGCCTGCGATATGGAAAGCCGGTTTTGCATCTGGCCGGCAACACTGCTGATCCGGGTTTCAAGCTGCGCCAATTCGGAACAGACCATGCGGTCCGTGTTCTTAATGTGGCCGGCCCGCGCGCCTCGGAAGAACCGGGCATTGGTCCGTATGTTCGACACGCATTGGAGCAGGCGTTTGGAGGCAGCGCGGGCTAAGCCAGGCAGTTCGCCATTTTTATTGGCTAAAGATGACGCCAGCCCTTTCGGGCTGGCGCATTCTCAGGAAAGAGGTGTGGGAGGACTAATCACCACTATCCTTGAGAGTCTCAGATCTTTTGTCGCCCTTTCGAATCAAATCGATTTTAATCCCTTTCTCCAGATCGCCGGCGGTCAGGGCTTCTCGCAGCTCGTCCGGCGTGCCGGTCGCTTTCCGGTCCACTTCGGTAATGATGTCGCCCGCTCGGAGTCCCTGCTCGTGGGCTATGCTGCCCTGTTCCACATCAACCACTATAACTCCTTTGACCTTTTTCACTCCGAATTGTTCAGCCAACTCCTCGTTTAACTCCTCGACGCTCAAGCCCAGATTTGCAGCGGCGTCCTTCTCCTCGTCCCGGCTGGATTCGGTCCGGCGTGCCGGCTCACTTGCCTGAACCAGTTGCTCCGGCCAGACGTCCGTTTTGACCTTGATTTTGAGCGGTGCGTTGTTCCGATAGATTTCGAGCAGGACCTCTTCACCGGCGCGCTTGCTGCGAAGCTCGTTCTTCAATTCCTGAGCGGTCCGCACAGACTGCCCATCGACGGCCACGATCACATCACTGGTTTTCAATTCCGAATTATAGGCCGGGCCTTCCCGCAGGATTCGATCCACCACCACGCCCTCATCCACGACGCTGCCCGCTCGGGGAAAATCGCGCAGGGCCTGGATTCGAATGCCCAGCCAGGGCCGTGTGAACTTTCCGGTTTCGATCAACTGATAAGCCACCTCCCGCGCCAGATTGATGGGAATGGCAAAACCGATCCCGGTCCGCATGCCGCGAATGAGCGTGTTAATGCCCACGACTTCGCCGTAAACATTGACCAGCGGTCCGCCGCTGTTGCCGGGATTGATGTTGGCGTCAGTCTGCAAAAAGTCCTGGTCCATGATGGGGTCATTGATGATTCGCGAGCGGCCCTTGGCGCTGATATGGCCAAAGGTAACGCTGTAGTCGAGGTCGAAGGGGGCGCCGATGGCAACGGCAAACTCGCCCACCCGCACCTTGTCCGAATCGCCCAATCTCGCGGCCACCGTTTCATTCTCCGGCGCGTCCACCTTGATCACCGCAATATCCGAGTGCCGATCCACGCCGCGGATCTCCGCGTCGTACTCGCGTCCGCTCACAAAGCGGACCCGGATTTTCTCCGCGCCATCCACCACGTGGCGGTTGGTCATGATGAAGCCGTCCTTGCGGATGACGACTCCGGAGCCCTGGCCCTGGAAAAGCGGCTCGCCGCGGCGGCTGCGTTCCCGGCGTTCCTTTTCCTGTTCCTCCTCGAGTTTCTTTCGGAATTCCCGGGGCAACATGTCCCAAAACGGGTTCTGCTCGTCGCTGAAATCGAAGCTGCTTTCGGAGCGCGCCACGCGAATGACGACGACCGATGGCGACACCTGTTCGGCGACATTGGCGAAGGCTTCGTTCAGTTGCCGGAGCAAATCCGGCACTTGAATGACCGGTTCCTTGTCGGCTGCGAACGCCGGGGAGACGGCAAGAAACAGAATCAAGGCGGCGTGACTGATCCAGACTGGTTTTGTTTTCAATGGGAATACCATAGGCTTTGGGTTGTAGGTAGCACAGTATCGCAGATTTGCCAAAATGCATTGGCCGGTCAGCCCGGCAGCTTTCTTTCTGGTCGTCACGGTTGACTTGCCCCTGCGTGGCCGATAAATTTTCTGCTGCATTTTGAACCGCCGACCATGCTGGAAGTTATTGAAAAACTGATCGTTCTACAAGACCGCGACCGCAAATTATCCAAATTGCGCGATGAATTGACCCGGATTCCGCCGCAGCGCACGGAGTTTCAATCCAAGTTGAACGCGGCTCAGGTGGCGCTGGAGGCTGCTAAAAACCGACTTAAACAACTGGAATCGGATCGCAAACGCCTCGAATTGGAGGCCGACTCGAAAAAGCAACAGATCGAAAAGTATTCGCTCCAGCAATTCCAAACGAAGAAAAATGAGGAGTATCGCGCCCTGGCCAACGAGATCGATCTTTGCAAGGGGACCATTTTTGAGCTGGAGAACCAGCAGCTCGATTTGATGGAGCAGGCCGAAAAGGCGCAAGAGGAGATCGCCCGGCTCAATCAGTCCGCCACTGAAACGAAGCGCACCGTCGATTCGCTTTTGATCGATCTCGCCACGCGTGAGAAGAGCCTGCAATCCGAGTTAACCAGTCTGGAAGCCAACCGCGGTGAACTCGCGACGGCCGTGGACGAGGGCGTGCGAAATCGTTACGAGCGCCTTTTCAAACACAAAGGCAACAACGTGGTGGTGGGCA
>CAZCUL010000514.1:0-4277 GCA_964501475.1 uncultured Verrucomicrobiota bacterium
GCGGCGAGGTCGGCGAGCGCGTGCACGCGGCGCTTGGCGGCCTGAGCGCTCAGGAACGGATGGCGTTCGTGCTCAGACACTTCGAGGGCCAATCGATCGAAGAGATCGGCAGCGCGCTGGGGTTGAACACGAATTCCACCAAGAACAGCATTTTCCGTGCCGTGCAAAAGCTGCGGCGTGAACTCGAACCGCTAGTGAGCCCCGTACGATGAATCATTTGAACGAAGAACAACTCGTTTTCCATTACTACGGCGAGCCGGAAGATCGCGGGGCCGCCGAAGTCCACCTGGCATCATGCCCCGAGTGCCGCTCCGCCTACCAATCGCTCCAGCGTGTCTTGAACGTGGTTGAGGGGGCCTCCGTTCCGGAACGGCACGCCGGCTATGAGGACGAGGTATGGCGCCGGCTGGAGCCGAAACTGGGCTCGACGCGGTGGTTCACCTGGCGCACCTGGACGCAGCCCCGAAGGTGGGCATTGGCGGCCTCCGTCGCCGTGCTGGTGATCGCTTCCTTTTTCGCCGGCCGGTGGATGGCGCCGACTGTCACGCCTGAAGTCGCAAACTCCGATCGGAACGTGAAAGAGAGAGTCCTGCTGGTTGCATTAGGAGACCATCTGGAGCGTTCGCAAATGGTGCTCGTCGAGCTTGTGAATACGCTGCCGGGTCAACAGATCGACATCTCCGACGAGCAGAAATGGGCCGAGGATCTCCTGGGAGCGAATCGCCTCTACCGCCAAACCGCGGCAACCGCCGGCGAGGGCAGCCTCACGGCGGTCCTTGACGACCTGGAGCGGGTCCTCGTCGAGATCGCGCGCGGCCCTGCGACGCTGTCCGGCGATGAACTGCAGGAGATCCGCCAACGCATCGAATCGCAAGGAATTCTTTTCAAAATCCGGGTGCTCGGGTCGCAGATGCGCAATCCCGAAAGCCTGATGAAATCGGAAACTCTTTAGGAAGAATGAAAATGAGAAAGCTTTCAGTCGCAATTTGGATCATCACGATTGCCCTCGCCGGCCCCGCTCTGGCGCAGCCGCCGGCAGAGCTTGACCTCGCCCTCCAGCAGGAGTTGAAGCGCGCCCAGGAGGGAGTAAAACGGGCAGCCGAGGAATTCAAGTATCGCCGCTGGGATCACCCGCGCGAGCTCGAAACGATGAATTGGGACCTGAAATTCCCCTCGTTTGAATGGAAAGCTCACACGGAAATGGCGATGGCAAAGTTGCAGGCCCAGATGGGATTCATGGCACAGCGCTCGCCGAAAGGCCGCGATGACGAGGGGGCATATCGAAGGGGCACAAACCACCTCGATCGGCGTGAGTGGCAGCAGGCAATCCAGGCATTCGACAGGGCTATTGAGTCGAGTGGGAATCGAAGGGACGGCGCCCTGTATTGGAAGGCATACGCCCTCAATAAGCTGGGACGCCGTCCCGATGCGCTGAACGTCCTCGCGCAGCTCCAGAAAGACCACGCCAAGAGCAGTTGGCTTAACGATGCCAAGGCGCTGGAAGCGGAGATCAAACAAGCCCGCGGACAGGCGATCTCGCCGGAAAGCGAGACCGATGACGAGCTGAAGATCTACGCGATCAACAGTCTCATGAATACGGATCCGGAGCGCGCTTTGCCGCTGCTTGAAAAGCTTCTCAAAAGCCAGAACGCGCCGAGAATTAAGGAGCGCGCGCTGTTCGTGCTCGCGCAGAGCCGCAGCCCGAAGGCTCAGCAGATCATCGCGAGTATCGCGCGCGGCGGCGCAAACCCCGATCTCCAGCGAAAAGCCGTCGAATTTCTTGGAATTCATAACGGTAAGGAAGGACGCCAGATCCTTCCGGAAATTTATGCATCCACCAACGACTTTGCAGTGAAGCGGGCCATCCTGCGCGCCTACATGATGGGCAAAGAAACCGACAAGCTGCTTACCGCGGCAAAATCCGAGCAGAATCCCGAACTGCGTCGCGAGGCCATTCACTGGCTGGGTGTGACGGGCGCTCAATCGGAGATCTGGCAGCTTTATCAGTCGGAAACTTCACCCGAACTGAAGGAAGCTTTGATTCACGCGATGTTCGTGGGCGGGAATGCCGACAGATTGATCGAACTGGCAAAGACCGAGAAAGATGCCAATCTGCGCGCCTCCGCAATCCACCGTCTCGGAACCATGAAACGGGCTGTTACGGCAGACACGCTCGCATCGATCTACTCCAATGAATCCGACCCATCCGTAAAGAAGCGGCTGATTCACGCCATGTTCATCCAGGGCAACGCCAAACAACTCGTCGAATTGGCCCGGAAAGAATCGAATGCCGATCTGAAGAAAGAGCTAGTGCAGCGGCTCTCCGTGATGAAGAGCCCCGAAGCAACGGAGTTTCTGGTCGAGTTGCTCAACAAGTAAGGAAAGTTTATTGCGCGCCCTCTGCCTCCTTCTTGCCGCGTCCGCGGTCGCGAATGCTCAACAGCCGCGAATCCTGAATGCAAAGCTCGAAACTCGGCAAGCAGGGGCTGGATTCGCTTCCCAGTTCAAAACTCTGGTTCAAGGGCAGACGGACCCGATGTGGCTCGGCTACGCCCAACCGGCCATCATGCGCGGTGACAACTCCTGGCAGCGCTGCTCGCTCGAGAATCGCGGCGCGGGATCCGGACGGACGGCATCTCCAGGCGGTCCCGTGCAACTGGAGGGCTCGAGCCACATTGCCGTGCTGTTCCGTGTGTCTGGGCGGACCGTGGAAAAGATCCGAACGTACTCACTCGATTGCGAACTCGACGCTGGAGGGCTGCCGCTCGTTTGGTTTAACGGGGTTTCTACCGCCGAAAGCCTCTCGCTGCTGTCGTCGCTCGACCAGGAATCCGCCGTCACGGCTATCGCTCTCCACGCGGGCGACGCCGCCGGGGCGCTGCTTGAAAAGTATGCGGCCCAGGGAGAGGAAAAACGGCGGAAAAATGCGATCTTCTGGCTGCTGAATACACGTGCCGGCAATCCCCGCGTTGTGAACCAGATCATTCAGATCGCACGCAGCGACGCGAGTGCGAACGTTCGTGGACACGCCCTCTTCTGGCTGGCGCAAAAAGCCGGCGGCAAAGCCGCCGGAACCATTACCTCGGCCATTCGGGATGACCCCGACACGAAAGTAAAAGAGCGAGCCATCTTCGCCCTCAGTCAGCTTCCCAAAGATCAGGGCATCCCGCTGCTCATCGAACAGGCCCGCACGAACAAGAATCCCGCAGTCCGCAAGCGCGCTATCTTCTGGCTGGGCCAATCCAAAGACCCCCGCGCCCTGGCTTTCATCGAAGAAATCCTCACTCGTTAAGCCCGCAAGATCCGCGCTGGCAAAGTCACCAAAGCCCACAAGAAATCAAACACGCCCCCGACGGCGATTCCTACAATCCGAAACGGAAGCAGTAAGATCCAGACAAGCGGATAAAGAATCAATGCCAGCAGCGCAAGCGGCCAGCACAGCACCAGCAGAATACACCACAGAAGGAACTTAACCATCTCAACGAAATACGGAAAACGTGGGAAAAAGTTCTATTCGATACGGGCCTGCCCAGAAACCGCGATCGTCAGCAGGCGGGCCAGTTAACGGTTCGCGAGCTATTGGCAGCCCGCCGCTTCCTCCGCATGATACGAACTCCGCACCAGCGGGCCCGACTCCACATGCCCGATGCCCATCTCAAACCCAAGCCGTTTGAATTCCGCGAATTCCTCCACCGTGACATACCGGATGATCGGCAGGTGCTTCGGCGATGGCCGCAAATATTGCCCTAGGGTGACGATATCGACACTGTGCGCGTAAAGGTCACCAAGCACCTGGAGCACTTCATCCCGCGTCTCGCCCAACCCCAGCATCACGCCGGACTTCGACGGGATATCCGGTCTTAGCTTCTTCGCGTACGCAAGCATGTCGAGCGAACGCTCGTACCGCGCCCCCAGTCGCACCTGCCGGTATAACCTCGGTACGGTTTCCGTATTGTGATTCAGCACGTCCGGAGACGCTTCCATCACAATCTCCATTGCCGAATGCGATCCCTGAAAATCCGGCACAAGGACTTCCACTTTGCAGTCCGGAATCTGTTCCCGAATGGCTCGAATCGTGAGCGCAAACAATTCCGCGCCGCCATCTTTTCGATCGTCGCGATTGACGCTGGTTATCACGGCATAGCGCAGACTCAGTGCCGCCACCGCCTCGGCCACGCGTCGGGGCTCATCATAATCCACCGCGAGCGGGGCGCCCTTCTGAACGGCGCAAAATCCGCAGCGCCGGGTGCACACGTTGCCGAGAATCATGAACGTAG
>CAZCUL010000515.1:0-3191 GCA_964501475.1 uncultured Verrucomicrobiota bacterium
TGCCGTGATTCGCTATTTGCAGGCGGACATCGAGTTCGTGGCCCGGCAGGAGCTGACTCGGATTCTGGTTTACGGGTTTTTATTCTTCGCCATTCTCACGAACCTGCATCGGGTGGAGACGGCGCAGATCGTGGCATTGACGGTGATTTGCGTCGCCATGGGCATCGCTCTTTACGCCGCGGTGCAGTATCTGGCGGGTGTGGAAAGCGTCTGGTGGTATAAGCGGCCCGAACCGTATCACGGGAGAGGTTCCGGAACGTTCATTTCCCCCAATCATTTGGCCGGTTACCTCGAAATGGTTCTGCCCATTGGCCTCGCCTATACCCTTGCCGGAAGGTTCAGCCTTGGCACCAAGGTGCTGCTGGGCTGCGCGTCGCTGGCAATCTTCGTCGGAATCACTGTTTCCATTTCCCGTGGAGGCTGGCTCGCGACCGGGATCACTCTTCTCCTTTTTTTTATCTGGATGTTGCGCCAGCGCGATGACTGGCGGAAGGCGTTGCTGGCAGCCGCCGGGTTGATCGGGGTGGCGGGCCTGATCTTGCTCACCACGGAAATCTCACCCCTCGGCAAGGACCGGCTCCGCTCGCCGGATCAGGATATCCGCTTTCGCATTTGGGAGCCCGCTCGTGAAATGTGGCGGGACCACTTCTGGTGGGGCGTGGGTCCCGGGCATTTCGATTACCGGTTTACGGAATACCGGCCAGCCCATGATCAAATGCAGATTCGGCCGCGCCGGGTGCACAACGATTATCTAAACACTCTGGTGGATTGGGGCCTGGCGGGAGGGGCGCTGGTGTTTTCCATCGGGGCGCTCTTCTTCTGGGGCCTTTTCCGAAGTTGGAATCATTTGCAACGCACCAACGATCTCACAAGCCAGCCGAGCAACAAAGGCTTCGTCCTGGGGGCCAGCCTCGGGCTCTTTGCCCTTCTCATTCATTCCACAGTCGATTTCAACATGCACATTCCGGCAAACGCCATTCTGGCTGTGACGCTGATGGCGCTGGTCTGCGGGCAATTTCGATTCGCCACCGAACGCTACTGGGTCCCGCTCAAAACTTCGACGCGTTCCATAGTCACGGCTGCCCTGCTTGGCGGCCTGGTTTATGTGGTCATCCAGGGGTGGCAGCAGAGTGCGGAGGCTTATTGGCTGGCCAAAGCCGACCGTAAATGGAACGCGCCCGACGCCCGGATCACGGCGTTGAAGAACGCGTTTGCAGCCGAACCGGCCAACTTCGAAACCGCCTATCAGATCGGTGAGGTTTATCGCCAGCAAAGCATGTTCGGGCCGCCCGGCTATGCGGAAGTGGCGCGCGAGGCCACGAGGTGGTTCCATCGCGCCATCACGCTGAACCCGTATCATTCTCACGCCGCGGCCCGCTGCGGGATGTGCCTGGATTGGCTGGGAAGACATGCGGAAGCCGAGACATATTTTAAACGGGCCGCAACGCTGGATCCGCACAGTTTTTTTATCACCGCGCTGGTCGGGTGGCATTATTTTCAGACTTCCGACTACGTAACGGCGCGCAAATGGTTTACCCGGTCGCTCCATCTCTATTGGGTCGAAAACCCGATCGCCTCGTTCTACTTGCGGCTGACAGAGGAACGGCTGGCCGAGCAATCCCACAATTCCGACCGGAATTGATTGGCGCGGCTCTGCGGTGAGCCTCTTTGCGCCACGATACCACGATGGCCGCGCCTTGCTCGGTTCGAAACCGTGTGAAAGACTGAGTCCAACTGGAGCCAGGCTCGATCCCGGCAATGGTCTTTAGGTCGCGATCCATGCCGCAGGGCCGCGGATATGAAATCGGAACGAGCACACTTCATTATTGCCCACTACAGCGAGGTGGGGTTGAAAGGCAGGAATCGGCAGCAGTTCCGCTGTCAACTCCAGGCCAATATCCGCATCAAACTGCAAAGCGCCGGACTCGGCTGGAACGTGAGGCGGGCGCAAAGCCATCTTCTGGTGGCGGCCAGAAAGGACGCGACAGCAAAGCAGATGCAGGAGGCCGTCGCCAATGTGGCCGAGGTAGCGGGCGTTGCCTGGTGCGCTGCCGTGCAAAGCATGCCGCATGGCGGGTTTCGCGACGGGTTCACAGGGCTCGATTACCAGGCGCTGGAAGCAGCCGTGGTGGAGCTGGCGACGCGCGAGTACCGGCCCGAGGCGGCCTTTTGCGTGCGTGTGAACCGCGCCAGCAAGGCTGTTGCTCTGACGTCGCCCGAGTTGGAGAACCAGTTGGGAGAAGCGATTCGACGCCGCACTGCCTGGAGGAAGGTGCGCCTGAAAAAGCCGGATGTGACCTTCCATGTGGATTTGCAGCGTGCGTTGTTCCATCTGTTCAGCGTGAAGCTTCACGGTCCGGCGGGGTTGCCGGCGGGCACGGCGGGGCGCGTTCTGGTGCTTCTCTCGGGCGGGATCGATTCGCCGGTCGCCGCTTATTTGATGGCTCGGCGCGGCTGCAACGTGGATTTCATTCACTTCACCGCCACTTCGGAACAACAGGAATCGGCAGAAGAGGAGAAGGTCTGGCGTCTTGCTCGCAGCCTCTGCCGCTACACTCTCGGTTCGCGCCTTTATCTGGTCCCCTATGCGAATTTCGACGTTGCGCTTTTGGGAAAGAAAATCAATTACGGCCTGGTGATGTTCCGGCGGTTCATGCTGCGTGTGGCCGAACGGCTGGCGGCCGGTTTGGGAGCGGAGGCACTGGTCACCGGCGACAACCTTTCGCAGGTTGCTTCCCAGACTCTCTCCAACCTGGTCGCTACTTCCCGGGCCGTTGTCCTGCCGGTATTTCGTCCCCTGCTGGGCTTCAACAAGGAAGAGATCATCGCGCTGGCCTCGCGCATCGGCACTTATGGAGAATCGATCCGGCCCTACAAAGATTGTTGCGCCCTCATCAGCCGCCACCCGCGAACGCGCTCGCAACACCGGCTCCTCGATTCTTTGGAGAAGAAGCTCTTGCCTGATTACGAAGAGCTGATCGAAGCCACGCTCGCGAACCAGAATTGCATTGAATTCGCCTGCTCACCCGCCTTGCCGGCGGTTCACCGGTAGGCCTGGTGGAGCCGGACCTTCTTGCCGCGCTTGCGCACGCGCATGTTCAGGATCTCGACCCCGACGGCGAAAGCCATCGCGAAGTAAATGTAGCCTTTGGGAATCTCCTTGTGAAAACCCTCGGCCACCAGCATGCAGC
>CAZCUL010000516.1:0-2856 GCA_964501475.1 uncultured Verrucomicrobiota bacterium
GACATGGCCGGTGCGGACGGGCGCGCGCCCTGGGACGACTATCACCAGATTTTGAACGAGTTGAAACTATACGATCCGGCCATGCTGGAAAAGCGGCTCCTGGTCGTCGCAAACAAAATGGACGAACCGGCTGCGGTCGGGAATCTGAAAACCTTCAAACGCAAAGTGCGCAAAGTTCCGGTCTTGCCAATCGCGGCGGGACTGGAGGAGGGCATTGACGAATTCAAACAAGCCATTCGTCAGACCGTTGAAGGAACCCGGACAGTTTAACGGCAAAGCCTCGTCCGCTTCAGCAATTCTCACTTTAACCCGGAGCGCAGCTGTCCTCAGCCGCAGCAGATGGGACGCGATGATGCGAGAGAATCCCCCAGGCCCCTGTCGAGTTCGTTTGTGCTGCGTGCTCCGCACAATGAGAATTGCTGCGTTCGCTTCCGCGCTTTTGGGGAGCTTGAGATTCTCCGCCTCCTTGTCTTCCTTCCGCCGCGGCTGAATTGACTTTGGAACTGGTCCTCCTGCGGCAGGCGCGCGTCCTACGCGGCGGAAGCCTCCATGGGAAGCGAGATGCGAACCGCGCCTCCCGGAGCGTCTTTCGGCCCGGCGATATCGAGTTTGCCATGATGCGTTTCAACAATCTTCCGGGAGACGGTCAAGCCAAGTCCCAAACCAACGTTGCGCGTGGTGAAAAAGGGCATGGGCACTTTCCGGGCCGCTTCCGGCGCAAAGCCAGGGCCGGTGTCTTTGACATCGATGTGGACCCAGCGTCCGCCTTGCGGATCGGTGTCGGCATGGAGCCGCACGCCCACCTTGCCTTCCCCGGTGTTGGCCTGAAGGGCATTCAAAAGCACTTCTGCGAGGGCATGCTTGAGGGCGCCACGATCGCCTGTGAGAATAAAGGGCTGTTTGCCGTCCTCACACTTCAAGGGCGCCGGCTTGCCTGCGTGATACTTCTGCGCCTCGTAGTAGGCTTCCTCGACCAGCTCGCTGAGGGCAAACGCTTCCCGGGAAAGCGGTGTGTCCCGAGCCAGGAACCGCATTTGATTGGTCAGGCGGGCGATCCGTTTCACCCCGTCGGCCAAAGCGCTGTCCAGCGATGCGCGGAACTCAGGATCTTTGTATTTGTCGCTCAGGAGTTGCTGGTGCGTCGAAAGCGGGACGAGGGCGTTGCCGATTTCATGCGCCATCCGGTCGGCCATCGATTTCACCAGGCGCAGGTTGGCCGCCTCCACTTCGAGCTGGCGCAACTGTTCGTTCTGAGTGTGGTCTTCGACAATCAACAGAACGGAATTGGGCAGCGCCGCTTCCTTATGTTGAAAGGGCACGACGCTCACGTGATAAATGGTTCCCCGGCCATCCTCGGGTTCAAAGCGGAAGGGCACGGTGGCAGTGCCGCTGTTCAAGACCTGGTAAACCCTCGTACCGATGAACTGGGGCAGGTCGCTGAACTCGATATCTCCCTGGCCGCGCGCCTTGAAGAACCTGCGCGCTGCTTTGTTGGCATGGAGGATCACGAGGTCCCGGCTGACCACGACACAGGCGCTGCTGAGCTCGCGCAGAATCTCGGCCATCATCTCGTGATTCGCGGCCAACTGATCGTGCAGCCAGATGTTCTTGACGGCCAAGCCAAGCTCCTCGAGCAGGTGGAAAATGAGTTCCAGTTCGCCGTTCGCCAACGGTTCACCAGTCACCCGCCCATCAAAGACAGCCACCCCCACCAGAGTTTCCCGGTCCAGGATGGGAATGGCGACCTGAGCGCCGAGCAGATCGAACTCCTTGAGCATCTCGCGGTCGTTCTGTGCCTCTTCGCTGTCACGGCGAAGAATCCGCCCCTGGCGGAAGAGAAACCCGCCCAGGCCGCTCTCGAAGGACAACTCGAAATGTTCGAGCAACCCCGCGGAGAGCCCGATGGCGCAAGCGGACCGCAAGCGACGCGTTTCCTGCGGAGAGGGAAGCTGGCCAAACAACGTGGTGGGCTGCCGGAGGAAGATGGCAGCGCGGTTCACGCCCAGGATTTCGCGGAGCAAAAGCAGGAATTGCCTCAATAGCGCCTCGGCGCGCAACGAATGCGTTAAAACGCCGGAAAAGTCGCGCAGCACCTCGAGCGTGCGGACGGCGCCTGGTTCCGCACGAGGGCTGGTTCGGCTCGCGCGTTCCAGCATTCGCTCGCTCTGGCGGACAGGCGGCCCTGGCAGGCTGGCCGGGCGGCTTTCCAGCCGCTGCAAAAGGTTGTTGAGCAGGCGGGCGCGCACCGGTTTGCCAAGAATATTCGAGACCCCCTGCAAATAAGCTTCCTCTTCCCACTCCAGGGGGGGGCGGCCGGTATAGAGGAGGAGGGGGCAGTGCGGATGTTGGCGCCGCAGCTTTTCCACCGCCCAGGCGCCGTGGACATGAAAGGAATCCGTATCCAGGATGACCACGTCTGCGATGCCGTGAGCGAGAAAAGGTTCGGCGTCCTCGAGGTTGAGGCGATGAATCAGCCGGTATTCCTCGGCATTGAGCGCCGCGCGGATCGCCTCGGGCAATTCAGGATGTTGAGCCAGCACCAGGATCGTTCTCATAGTGCCAAGGTGCTGTTGGGAAGTTTTCGCCATTCTGATTTTGGAACTGGACCGGCCCAAAAAGCCGCGTCAAGAGCAGGCCAGAGCGGCGCAGAGCCGGGCTGCTCTCGAGGGCAAAACAGCTCCGATGCGGCGCAGCCGGATAGAGCTGTCCAACAATACGTCATAAAACTCCAGATTTCCCCGCAGTTCCTGTCGATCAGTGAAATTCGGACTCCATGTAATAACACCCGGCGTCCAGAATCAACAATGGAGGTGATTACGCCGGAGCTCGACCGTGAAATCACCCGGCGCTGCTTAG
>CAZCUL010000517.1:0-14051 GCA_964501475.1 uncultured Verrucomicrobiota bacterium
TCTTCCCAGCCGCGTTCCGAGTTACAACAAGAATGCTGGTTTGGGAAGGAAACGCAGAACGGAGCCTTGGAGCTGTTGTTAGCTTAACAAGACCGTTCCCTGCTTCGGCGGGGGGGCGGGTGGGAAGTCTCCAGTAAAAGACAACTCTTTATGAATGTTCGCCCGGTAATCGTGCGGGAGCTGCGACGCGAAGCGCGCCGGCCGGTGAATTATTGGCTGCGATTTTTTGCGGGGGGTGCGCTGATCTCCATTGGATTTTATGGGCTGCGAGGGCGCGCCGGCGAATCCGGTCAATGGATGTTTCAATGGATGAACATAATCCTTTCTGTCGGCATTTGGCAGTTGGTACCGCTGATGACTGCTGATTGCATCGGTCGCGAACGGCGCGAGAAGACTCTTGGTTTGCTGTTCCTGACACCGCTGAGCGCCCGCGACATCGTCCTGGCCAAGGTCTTTGTTCACGGGTTGCGGGCTTTTTCCCTATTGCTGGTGGCAGTTCCGATGCTGACCGTGCCCCTGCTCTTAGGAGGAGTCAGCGGGCGGGAAGTGACTCTGAGCGTGCTGGCGCAACTGCAACTGCTTCTTTGGGCCTTGGGAGCCGGGCTGCTGGCTTCGGCCCTGACGAAAAGGTGGCATTGGGGAATGGCGACGGCAGTAATCCTGGGCCTCGGTGCGATGTTCGCGTGCTTCGCTCTGTATGGGTTGGCAAGTTTCGTCGCACTGGCTGGCGCGCCCACCGGATGGTTTCTAACAGGAATGATGACGGACGACGGGCTGAACTCGAAGCGATTATTCCTCATGGGTCTGGTATTGCATCTGGATGTCGGCGGAATCCGTAAGGAGGCACTGAACGTTCTCCCCGCCGGGGACTATTATGGCTGGCTGGTCGCTTCGATAGCGGGAGCGGTTACGGCCTTTCTCTGGTTGATGTTGTCTGTGTCCTTCGCGGCATTTCTGATCGAGCGCACTTCGCGGGAAAGGGAGCAATCAGCCTTTTTCTCGAAGCTCTATCAGCTTTTCTGCTCTCCCATTATGGCCCGTAATTTTCTCAAGGCCTGGCTCCGTTGGAAGCTGGACCGTAACCCGGTCGGCTGGCTGGAAAGCCGGTCCTGGAGCGGACGACTTCTCAGTTGGAGCTGGCTGGCGGTCATCATCACGTTCCTCGGTCTCGTCGTTGTTTCCATCAGGGGGGAACCGGGGGCACTGTTTGTCATTGCAAATCTCCTGGCCTGGCCGCTCCTGGGAAGCATCGCGTTCACCGCAGCCGGCAGTTTCAAGCGCGAACGGGAAAGCGGTGTGCTGGAATTATTGCTGGTTTCGCCGCTGCGGGAAGTGACGCTGGTTTGGGGTCGGGTGCGAGGACTTTGGGGACAGTTTTTTCCTGCCATGTTTTTGCTCTGCGCGGCGAGCTTGTTCCTGGAAACGGCCGTGGACGAACCCGTGGATGAAACTCACTGGGGAACATGGGTATTCTGGATCACGTCGTTTCTCTGCCTGCCTGTGATCGGACTTTATCAATCTTTGCAACGCCGCCATGTGCTGGGGGCATTCGGGACCACATTGTTGCTGGGTCTCTTTGGGCCCCTGGGAAGCGGTTATGGTCTGTTATGGCTTTTGGGCGAGGCTCAAAGCGCGTTGAAGCCGTCTTCAGCCACAGCGCCGATGGCGGGCGAGATGATGCACATTGTGGCGATCCTGGCGCAAATCGGATTGACTGCCTGGTTCGCCCAGCGGCTGGTGCAAAGACTGGAAGAACGGCGGTTCGCCCTCGACCTGCCTGCTGTCCAATGAGGCAACGTCAGCTGTGCTCGCCCTCCTCTTGCCCCGCTTTACTCTGCTCCATCGAGCCGGCAACGACCATTGCAGCCGTGCGATCAATCCATCTCACCGTTCGTTCCAGGATTGGCAGCGACATGAGCACGCTGATATGGCCATGGGGGACGCGCCAGATTTGTGGCCGGCCCCATGCCTCCCACAATTCTTCGACGGTTGCCGCGGGAGCGAAGAGATCGTGTTGCGACGCCACGATCAGCATTCTTTCCGGCGGCAACAGCAATTCGTGCGAAGCGAGGTTGAAGGTGCCGGTCGGAATGGGCGCCTGTTGCAGACTGCGCCGGATGGCTTCGCAAAATGGCAGGCGCTCAATCGCTCCGTCCATGCGGACCACCGGAGTCAGCAAGACCGCAAAAGCAGTCTCCGGTTCATGGCAGGCCATCAAGCCGGCGAGCCAGGCGCCGAGCGAAAAACCCCATACTCCGACGGCGGGCGAGCCTTGGGCAAGCAACCAGGCGAGCAAGGCGCGGATGTCCGCCACCGACTGGCGCGTGGCCTCGGCCATGCGCAGCAGGTCATGCGAAATGAAGTTGGTAATTGCGCCGGGCGCCTCCGGCTTGCGCTGCCCATGATAGGAGAGTTCGATCATGGCCGCGTTCAGCCCTCGTTGATTGAGCCGCCGGGCCAGGAAGGGGAATTGCAGGTAGTAACCCAGTTCACCGTTCCAGCCATGGAGAAGAATGACTGTGGGCCGCGCCGCCCAGTCTTTCCCGCTCCGATACAGCCTGCCGTAAACCAGATTGTTTTCCTCCCAGGGCGTGGCCACGGCAGAGCGAAAACAAAAGGCGTTCTTGCCGAAGAATCGCATCTCCTCCGGCAACCCGGCGGAGGGCGTTAAAAAGTCGGCGCGTTGAATCAGCGCCAGCGCTTCGGCCGCGTGGTTCGGCGCAGTCTCGAGGCAGGGGACCGAACGGCAGGCCATGCGCATGGTCCATCGATCCAGCGGTTCAGTGAGAAACCGAAACACGCAGCAGGATAGAGTTGCCCTGTCAGTAGCGCAACGGCGCTGCATACGGGCACATGTGGGCGCCTTGCTGCAACGGCGGTTGGCGACCATGGGCGAGGCGAAAGACCGGTGCGGCCTGCGCGAATTCCAATGCCTGGCCACGCTATGGTCGGGCAAAACTAACAAGTCAGGCTGGCCGGAGAGGCAGAAGGTTGCCGCGGCTCGGTGCGGTTGCAATGCGCCTGACCTGCGACAACGGGATTGAGGCCGCGGCAAAAAACGATTAATCCTTTCGGGCGATCATGACTTTTTTACCGATAGTCGAGCGCGAGTTGCGTGTGGCGGCGCGGCGGCCCGGCACTTACTGGACGCGGCTGGGGGTGGCAGTGGCGGCGCTCGTGGTCGGGGGCTGGATCATGCTGGTGCCTTTCTTTCAATCCGCTCAACGGCTCGGAATTGCCCTTTTTGTCGCTATGTCGATTCTGGCCTATGCCTACTGCCTGCTGGCCGGGCTGCGCACGACAGCGGATTGTTTGAGCGAAGAGAAGCGCGACGGCACGCTCGGCCTGCTCTTTCTCACCGACTTGAAGGGTTACGACATTGTCTTTGGAAAGTTGGCCGCCACGTCACTCAATGTCTTTTACGGAATACTCAGTATTTTCCCGATCATGGCCATTTCACTTCTTGTCGGAGGCGTTGCCGGAGGAGAGTTCGGGCGGGTGATGCTGGTTTCGATCAACAATCTCTTCTTTTCCCTGGCTGTGGGAATGTTTGCCTCGGCGATCAGCCGGGACGAGCGCAAAGCGGCAGTGCTGGCGCTGCTGATTCTTCTGGTGCTGACGGGCGGGTTGCCGCTGGCCGGAGGGTTAATTGCCGAATACCAACGGCTGCCCCGGCCGAACCCTCTTTTCTTCATCCCCAGCCCCGGCTATGCGTGCGTGCTTGCCTTTGACGAGCCCTTTCGCCGAATGGCCAGCTTCAATTACTTCTACTGGTCGGTCCTTTGCGTCCATCTGATGGCCTGGGCCGGTCTGATTACCGCCTGTCTGGTGGTGCCGCGAACCTGGCAGGACAAGGCGGAAAGCGTATCGACTGTCAAGCGCCGGGCCTTCTGGCAGCGTCTCGCCCACGGCAGCGCGGATACGCGCCGGAGGATTCGCACCCGGCTGCTTGAGATCAACCCGGTTTACTGGTTAACCGGCCGTGACCGGTTCAAGGCGCTGCTGGTTTGGATGCCGCTGGCAGCGGGCGGCCTGCTTTGGTTGTGGGGATTGCTTAAGTATCCATCCGACTGGAAAGAGGAGGAAGCCTACGTCTGGACCGCCCTGCTGGCGCATACACTGCTGAAGTGCTGGATCGGATCCGAAGCCTGCCGCCGTTTCGCCCTGGACCGGCGGAGCGGGGCCCTCGAGTTGATCCTGTCAGCCCCGCTGCGGGTGCGGGAGATCATTTCGGGTCAGATGCTCGCTCTGCGCAAACAGTTCCTTGGTCCTTGCCTGGTCGTGCTGGCAGTGGACTTCATCTTTCTTCTGGCTGAACGGAATGATCCGGACTGGACATGGCTCTGGGTGGCGGGGATCAGCATGTTCATTGCGGACATGCTGGCGCTTCCCTGGGTGGGGATGTGGACCGGCCTGAACAGCCGGAACGTCAATCGCGCCGCCGGCGCCGCACTGGCGCGAATCATGGTCTTGCCCTGGGTTGTGTGGGGAGTGCTGATGACAGGGATGGCCCTGTTGCTGGCCACGGGCGGCTTCGCTCGCGGCCTTCCCGATTGGGTGGAATATGTCCCCCTCGCATCCTGGGTGATTATTGGCTTTGCCGTGGCGATTGGCTTCGGACTGGCGTCGCGAGCCAGCCTCCTGGCGCGTTTTCGCGAGGTTGCCACGCGCCGGTTTGATCCGCCGCGCCTCGGTTTTTGGCGAGCCCGGCGGGCGGCCGACCCGGTGGCCCCGCCTCGATGACGTTTTTGCCCATTGTCGGTCGTGAGTTGCGCGTTCGGGCGCGCCAGAAATCCACCTATCGCTTTCGGCTCTCCGGAGCCGTTATCGCCATTGCAATCGTAGGGTTCATGTTTCTCATTTCGGCCGGCTTCAGCCGTCCGGGACAGCTCGGCCAAACCACTTTCGGGACCCTCGCCTGGCTGGCGTTTATTTACTGTCTGCTGGAGGGGGCCCGCGCCACCGCCGATTGCCTCAGCCAGGAAAAGCGAGCCGGAACGCTCGGATTGCTCTTTTTGACCGACCTGCGGGCCTACGACGTGGTGTTGGGCAAACTGGCCGCCACCTCGCTGAACAGCCTTTATGCGCTGCTTGCTGTGTTTCCGCCTTTGGCGCTGCCCATTCTCTTGGGCGGAGTCACGGGCGGGGAATTCTGGCGTCTGGTCCTGGTGTTGATCAACACCTTGTTCTTATCGTTGACCGTCGGGCTCTTCGTATCGGCGGTGAGCCGGGACCAACGAAAGGCGCTGGCCGCCACGGTGGGATTGATGGCAGCGGTAACTCTCTTGCCGCATCTATTCCAGTGGATGCTGCCGAAGTCTGCCTTTCCCATCAGCCCGCTCAGCCCGGCTTGCGGTTTTTTAACGCTGGACGACGCGTCGTATCGAACTTTGGCGGGCCATTATTGGTGGTCGGTGGCGATGGCGCACGCGCTGGCATGGGCGGCCCTGGTGATGGCGAGCTTTGTATTGCCGCGGGCCTGGCAGGACAAACCGGCGCTGAACCGTCCTGAGTGGCACCAGCGCTGGCGGTCCGGCAGGTGGGCGCGAAGGGTCTTCGGTCCGCCCAGCTCCCGCAAGTGGATGCTTTCATTGAATCCGGTGCAGTGGCTGGCCGGGAGGGAGCAGGTCTTCCGGGCTGACCTCTGGCTTCTGATACTGGCAGGAGGAGGCGCGGCCCTGACGGCTTGCATCCTGAGCGGGGGCGATGAGGACGTGGCACTTGGAATCTTACTTTGCGCGGTAGCGTTTCACTTCGCGCTGGCCATCATGGTGGCGGTGCGGGCCTGCTATCTCTTGCCGGACGCGCGCGATTCCGGCGCGCTGGAATTGTTGCTGGCAACCCCGCTGCCTGTGCCCGACATCGTTCGCGGTTACGCGCTGGCCTTGAGAGAAAGGTTTTTCGCTCCGGTGACGGCGCTGGTCGCCATTGAAGTGCTGCTGTTTGTCGTTGAAATGGGATTGCTCGCCGGCAAACAGGGCCGAGGCGAACCGGTGGTCTTTGGTGTGTTGATCGTCGGCGGCTGGCTGGTCACTTCGATTATGGATTTGTACGCCGCGGGTTGGTACGGGCTTTGGATGGGATTGAACGCGAAAGCACCCGCGGCAGCTCTGACCCGGACGATCTTATTTGTCCTGGTGCTGCCCTTAATCTCGATTTTTTGCTGTGCGCTGCTCTGGCCGGTTGTGGGCCTGGTGAAGAACCTGATTTTCATCGCCTATGGCCGGGACCAATTGATGCGCACTTTCCGGCAGGTTGCCGCCAAACATGCGGGAGGCATCGAGGCGGCGCCGGAACCGAAGGCCGCCCCCGGCCGGCTTCCGCCAGTGTTTTCCTGAGGGTCCGGGGAGTCGCGCGCGCATTTCATTTCCGGCGCGGTTCACGCCGTTTTTACCAGTTTCGAATCCGTCTCCGTTCTCCGCTCGATCCATTCGTAGAGGACCGGCAGCAAAACCAATGTTAAAAAGGTTGAACTGACGATGCCGCCGATGACGACGGTCGCCAGCGGCCTTTGCACCTCTGCTCCTGCCCCGGTTGCCAACGCCATCGGAACAAAGCCGAGGCTCGCCACCAGGGCGGTCATGAGCTTGGGCCGAAGCCGAGTCAGTGAACCGGCCAAGACCGCCTCGCGCAAGGGCCGACCTTCGGCGCGAATCTGGTTGATGAAGGTGACGAGCATGATGCCGTTCAGGACGGCGATGCCGCTGAGCGCAATGAAGCCGACCGCCGCGGAAATGCTGAAAGGCATGTCGCGCAGCCAAAGAGCCGCCACGCCGCCTGTGACGGACAAAGGAACGCAGACGAAGACGAGCGCGGCTTGCCGGACACTGCCGAAGGCGGCGAAGATCAGCATCAAGATCAATGCCAGCGCCATCGGCACCACATAGGAGAGGCGTTGCCGCGCTTCCACCAACTGCTTGAACTGCCCGCCGAACTCGATCTCGTAGCCCTCCGGCAGATCAATGGCGCCGAGCTTCTCGCGCGCTTCGTCCACCCAGCTTTGAATGTCGCGCCCGCGCAGGTTGATCTCGATGCCGACGCGGCGCCGTCCGCCTTCCCGCTCAATCATATTCACCTGGTCGCGCACCGACAGCTTCGCCACCTTTCCCAAAGGCAGCAGGCCGGTTTGATGAGCCCGCACAGGCAGATCTCCCAGCTCATCAAAATTCGAACGATGCGCCTCCGCCATGCGCACCACAACATCGAAGACCCGATCCCCCTCCACGTAACTCCCCACGCGCATGCCGCCCAAAGCAGTCCCCACAGCTTCATTGATTTCCTGGGCGTGCAGGTTGTAGCGGCGCATGGCATCCCGGTCCGGCACCACCTCCAGCACCGGCGCCAGGCCCAGATTGTCGCTGTCCAGTTCGATATCACCCGTGCCAGGAAGCCGTTCGAGCAGTTCATAGGCTTCGCCGGCGATCCGTTGCAATGTCTCGAATTCTTCCCCGTAAATCTTCACCGCAATATCCGAGCGGGCCCCTTCCATCATTTCGTTGAACCGCATCTCGATCGGTTGCGTGAAGAGATAATCCTGCCCCGGCACCTCCGCTTCCAATTTTTCGGTCAGCAGTTTCATCAGTTCATCCTCGGTGATCGTTCGCCCGTCGATTTTGCGCCAGCGCTCGCGCGGGGCGTAAGAGAGAAACGTGTCCGAAAGGTTGGCGCCCATCGGGTCGGTGCCGATTTCGGGCGTGCCGATGCGCGAAAAAATGCTTTCCACCTCGGGAAAGTCGCGAAGGATGACCTTCTCCGAACGCTTCTGCCTGGCGAGCGATTCTTCCAGGCTGATGCTGGTGGGGCCGACGATTTGAATGACCATCGAGCCTTCGTTGAGCTGCGGCACAAATTCGGCCCCAAGCTGTTTGAACAGGTAAACCGAACCTCCCAACACCGCCAAGGTGAGCGCCAAAAGCGCGATCCGGTGGGCCAGCGCCCAGCGCAGCAACGGTTCATAGGCTCGCTTGGCCCAACGCATCACCCGGTTATCCTCTTCCGGCACGCCGCGCGCCAGGAAGCAGGCGCAAAGCACCGGAATCAAAGTCAGCGCAATGATCAGCGATCCCACCAGCGCGAAGATGACCGTCAACGCCATGGGCCGAAACATTTTCCCCTCCGTGCCGCCCAGAGCCAGCATCGGCACGTAAACGATGGTGATGATCGTAACACCGAACACCATGGGCGTTCCGACCTGACGGCAGGACTGCAGAATGGCATCGAGCCTTTCCGAGAAAGCGAGTTTTCGCCCCAGATCACGCTGGCGAACTCCGACCACCCGCACCGCGTTTTCCGCGATGACGACGGAGCCGTCCACGATCAACCCAAAGTCAATCGCGCCCAGACTCATGAGGTTGCCCGAGACTTCGGTCTGAGCCATGCCCGTGAAAGCAAAGAGCATGGAAAGCGGAATGGCCGATGCGACGATGAGGGCGGCCCGCCAGTTGCCGAGGAAGGCAAAGAGCACCACGATGACGAGGATGGCGCCCTCGAAGAGATTATTCCGCACGGTGCGAATGGTGCGATCAACCAATTCGCTCCGGTTATAGAGAGTCTGAAGCTCGATGCCTTCCGGCAGCCGTGATTGGATTTCCTGCGCTTTGGCGTGCGCCCGCTCAGCCACCAGGCGGCTGTTGGCGCCGGTAAGCATGAGCAGATAACCCACTACGGCTTCCTCGCTGTTGACGGTGGCGGCGCCGGTGCGGACGGCTGAACCGACCGTGACTTCGGCAACGTCCTTGACCAGCAGCGGCTCGACGAGCGCGCCGAACTTGACGGGAAGATTTGTAATCTCTTCGAGGCTGCGGACCCGCCCAACCGTGCGCACCGTAATCTGTTCCCCACCTTTGTGGACCAGACCGCCGCCTGCGTTCTCAACATTCTCGCGAATGACTTCGGCCAGTTCCGCAAAAGAAAGACCGGCGCTGAAGAGTTTTTCCGGGTTGGGCTGCACGACGATTTGTTTTTCATAGCCGCCCACGGTTTCCACATCCGCCACGCCCGGCACGGTCCGAAACGCCGGCTTGACCACCCAATCCTGCAGTGTGCGCAGCCGCATCAATTGTTCGTAGCGCGAGGGCGGCTTGTTGGTGGCGTCCGCCCGGTAATCGAGCGCGTAGAAATAGATCTCGCCCAAGCCGGTTGAAATCGGTCCCAGACTCGGCTGGGCGCCCGGCGGAAGGTCGGGCACTACGGTTTGCAGCCGCTCGAAAACAAACTGGCGCGCGCGCTCAATGGTAGTGTCGTCGCTGAAAACGAGCGTGATCTGCGAGAGGCCGAATTTGGAGAGTGAACGCACCTCCTGCAACCCGGGCAGGCCGGTCATTTCGAGTTCAATCGGGAAGCTCACTTCCCTTTCGATCTCCTCCGGAGAAAGCGCCGGCACGGTGGTATTGATCTGCACCTGGACGTTCGTGATGTCGGGCACGGCGTCGATGGGCAGGCGCAAGGCCGACCAGATGCCCGCGGCGATGAGGGCGACGGTCCCCATGAGGACGAAAACCCTTTGCCGGAGCGCGAATTCGAAGATGCGGCTGATCATGGCTTGGCTTCGGAAAGATTTTGAGGCGGGCTGTTCGTCCAGAGTCCGCCGGCAACTTCAACGAACGTGAAACTAAGATTCGGCAGAAACGCAATGCCGATCCGCCGCTGCCGGGCCTGTCCGACGGCGTGGGAATGCCCTCTTCCCATAGGGCGGGTCACAGGCAACAAGCCGCGCCGGTCTTGGTGGCATGAAGTTCAATGCACCATAAGTCCCGGACACCGTCGGTCACGATCCGATCGCCTTCATACAGTCCCTCGCTCACAGTTACCCAGCCGTCGGCCCGCGCCGCAATTTCAATCGCCGTCCGGAGAAAGTAACTACCGTTGGCCACAAAAACGTACTTGCCGGCCCCGGTCTCAAGCACGCTTGAGGCGGGCACCGTCAATCCTGAAACGGGTTCGGACTCCAAAAGGACCTCCGCGAAGCCTCGCTGGAGGCGTTCCTCTTCCAGAGAGAATTCCACGAGGACTTCTGCTTTGCCCCACGCCAGGCTCGCGAGGTGATCGACTTTCGCAACCGTCCCGGTGATCACATGGCCGCCCGCACTTAATGTGGCAGCCTGGCCGGTCTGAATGCGCCGCGCCGCTTCGGGCTCGAGCAACAGGCTGGCCTTTCCCGGGCCGAAAATTCGAGCCGTGCCCCGGATCGTTTGCGTCAGGGGGCGATTGGTCACGTCCGCCACAGCCACGCCCAAAACCCTTCTTGTCGCGTCGGAGACATAGACCCCGTCGCCTTCCTTGAACCCGCACAGTTCAGTTTGCTGGGTCGCCTCGTCAGCGGCCCCCTCGGGCCGATCCTCCGTTTGGCAGCCCGCCAGAAAAATGGCGGACAGGAGAAAGAGCGCGAATCGCCAGGCGGTTGGGACGCATCTGAAGGGCAGGTTGCCCAAACCGAACCGAGCGCGAACCCGGGCGCCTCCTCTCCCGCCCTCCGGGCACCCTCTCCTCCATTCCGAATGGAGGAGAGGGATGTGGAGAAGAGGTTCATGGAGAGTCGTTGGCGCGTCTGAGTAGGTTGAAATCTTCATCGTCGGTCTCGGTTTCAGTGGAGTTCTCAATTGGCCTCCGTCAGTGACCGCAAGTGCAGGCGTATTCGGCCCGCTTGCACTCGGCGCAGGTGGAGAGGTCGAGCTTAAAACGAAGGTTCCGCGGCCGGGCGTCGGGTGTTTGTCTAAACTGAACCACGACGTTGTAACCGTCGCCTTCGGGCAGCTTCGTCTTGCTGACGAGCGAGTCGCCCTTCTTCTCGAATTCGAGCTTTGCCTTCCCGTCCTTCGCGTCGGCGAGGACGGTTACCGTCTGCGTCGTCGCGGCCACTGGCTTCATGTTTTCGTCATAGAAGTTGATGGTGACGCCGCGGTCCTTCTCGACGACGAGTTCGGCGAGCGGTTCGGTTTTTTCGAGCGGGCGCCCGCCTTTGGGTGTGGCCCGGTGTTTTGAGTCTTGTGGGTCCGCAGCCAGGGCGGACACTGCGATAGCCGCAAAAAGTGCGACGGTAACCGTGAAAAGACGAGGTTCTGCTTTCATGTTTCTATTCCTTTGAGTTTGAATTTGTTGGTGGACTCGCCGGCTTAAGATCCGCTTTGCGGAGCTCTTCGATGCCGAGGCCGGTGAGCAGTTCGATTTGTTGCAAATGGTTGAGCGCTTCCTGCTGCGCGTTCAGAATGGCGTCCACAGCTTCCACGTATTGCTGCTGCAATTCGACGTAGGTGGAAACAGGAAGCGCGCCAAGCCGGTAATGGCGGTCGCCCAGGCTGGCCGCGTCGCGCAATTCTTCGAGCGCGTTGGTCCGCCATTGCGACATCTCCTGCAGGACAAGCTCGTAGGCGTGGCCGGCTTCGCGCAGCCGGCGCTCGATTTCGCGCTGGGTCAGGAGCATGGCCGTGGCGGCCTGCTCCTGCCGGGCCCGGGCCGACTCGATGCCACCCCGGTTTCGGTTCCACAAAGGCACGGGAAGCGACACCCCAATGCCCGCCACCTGCTCCCGTTCGCCCGCGCGTTCTTCGGAATAAAATGGTCCGACCGCGAGAGCCGGCCAACGCTCGTTTTTGCTCAGATCGACCCGGAGACCCTGCTGTTCGAGTTCCAGGCGGCGCGCGCGCAGCTCGAAATTGTTCGTGCCGGCCACGTTCAAGAGAAACTCCGTTTCAGGGAGGAGCGGGAGCGGCAACTCCGCCCTCGCAATCTCCAGCGGTTCTGTCAGCGGCCGGCCGCGCAATAGATTCAATTCGAACCGGGCCTGCCGCGCCGCCTGGGCGGCCTGGGTTGCCCCTCGTTTCAAGACAAGGCCGTGCCCTTCGAGAATGCGCGCCTCCAGGAGCGGCGTGACTCCGGCCGGATCACGCTGGACCAGGACTTCCATCAATTCCTGCGCTCGATTCGACACTTCCCGGGCCGCGCGCCATTTCTCCTGGGCGGCGAGCTGGGCATAACCGAGGCTTCTCATCTTCGCGGCCAGGGCGGCCTTGAATTGTTCCAAACCCAGCTCAGCCAGTTCCAATTGGCGATTGGCAATTGCCTTTCGCAACGACAGCCTCCCGGAAAACTCGAAGGGCTGCGTGACGGCCACCGACCAGGCTGTGCCTTCCCTGGAGAGCCCGCCTTCCGAGACGCGTTTATGGCCTCCCGCGACCTCCACTTCCGGGTTCGGCCACGCGCCGGCCGATTTCCGCTCGCCGCGCGCGGCGGCGATCTCAGCGCGATAAAACTCGAGCTCTGGATTATTGCGCAGCGCCTCCGCAACGAGCGCTTCGAGCGTGATTGTGGCGGAGTCGGGCGCGACATTGCTCGGACCAGCCAGAGCTGGCGCAGCAACGGCAAGCAAACCAATCAATAAAATCTGACCATTCCATCGCTTCATAGACAGAGCCGGGGTTACAGAGCCGGTTGAAATTCGGCGGCGTGAATTCACGCCGCGCGATTCGGGTATTCCGCAGAAATGCTATGAAGCGAAAGAAGGCGCGCGGGGTAACAGCGCGGTGCGACGGAAGAATTGCCAGCTCTTAGCCAGCTCTGGCGGGGGAGAAGATCCGCGGACAAAATGCGCGGCGCCTGATGGGAGGCGTTCTTCAGCCCCGAGAGGAAGCAGCGCTACGGTGCCTGCCGGCGAGGACAAAAGGCTGATCTTGCCTTTCTGTGTCTTGTAAAGACCCGATTCGATCAGGGAACAACCGTCCGTCTCGCAATCCGAATCCTGATGCGGCGCGGCCTCGTCGTGAGCGCAGCAGACGAGGAAGTCCATGCCGGGGAGACTCTCGAGGGGGCAATGAATCGTGGCCACTGGCCAGAAGATGGCCAAAGCGACCAGCAGAGCGTTCCGGATAAACTTCACAGCCCACAGACTACCAAACAACTGAAATTCCTCAAGCTTTGAAATAGCGGCACCGCCTCGATAATACGATCCGCGGCTTCTGCATGGTCCCGAGCGGCATATGCGGCAGAGGCTTCGACTCCTGGCGCCGACCGCACGTTTGCTGCTATCGGGTGGTTCTCCGCACTTCTGTGCGAGGCGCAACCGGCCGCCTTGCTCCAGCTTGTTTATTCCAGGTTTTTCTGGTCTTCCTTGACACATCCGGCGATAGTCGGCCCGGTTTTCCGGCGGAAATGCGAATAGCGTGTGAAAAAGAAAGTATAACTTTTCGCTTCCGGCGAAGCTGAAGAATTGGATTATCCTGCCATGTTGAACATTACGGGAGCCAGGACCGCCCTGCTGGAAATGCTGCAAGCGAAGTCGCTCTTCCACGGCGACTTCACGCTGTCGTCCGGCGTGAAAAGCAGCTACTACATTGACTGCAAGCTGACCACGCTTGACCCCCGGGGCGCGTGGCTGGTCGGCCAATTGATGCACGACCTCATTCGCAGAGAAGAAGCCGCTCGCAAGGTGACTGTCGATGCGGTGGGCGGCTTGACGATGGGCGCTGATCCAATCGCACTCGCCATCGGCATCTATTCGCACTGCGCAAAGGATCCGGCTTCCTTTAAAGTCTTCTCCGTCCGCAAGGCGCCAAAGGTCCACGGGCAGACGAAATTGATTGAAGGAAATTTCAAGCGAGGCGATTCGGTGGTGGTCATTGACGACGTAGTGACTCGCGGCGAATCCACGATTGCCGCCATCAATGCCGTCGAGAACGAGGGCGGGAAAGTGGCATTCGTCGGCGCGCTGGTGGATCGTCAGGAAGGGGGGCGAGATAAGATCGAGGCGCTGGGGCATCCGGTCGTCGCCTTGTTCACCAAGGTCGATTTGTTGAGAGACCCTGCCCCATCACACAAACCAGCGCGCTTTGCGGTTGTGTGAACGGAAACCAGAAGGACCGCCCAAGAAACCAGCGAAGATGGTCGGGGCGGTGAGATTTGAACTCACGACCTCCTGGACCCGAACCAGGCGCGCTAGCCAGGCTACGCTACGCCCCGAACCAAGGATGCAGAACTTGCCGGGAGCTGCCTCGAATTGCAAGGTAAACATGGAGCGGGCCAGCTATTCTCATTTTAACGCACAGGTCCCAAACACTCGG
>CAZCUL010000518.1:0-4947 GCA_964501475.1 uncultured Verrucomicrobiota bacterium
ACCGACGGGCACGTCAAGATTCTTGCCCTGAGGCCAGCCGACGCCTGAAGATGACTTGGAACAAAACGGATGCACCAGACAACGCGATAGCGCTCTGGTTTCATTTTGACCGCCAGTGGCGCGGCGCCGGTGATCCGGATCGTTCTGCACATTAACGAACATGGCTGCCGGTGATTCAACGCGTGCGTGGTTCCCAGAGATGCTTCAGGAATTGGAGAGCTTCTGGACCAGATCGCTCACCTGGGAACAATGTTCGGCACTTTGTGAGCGGATGACTGAATTACGCGCAGAGTTAAGGCGGGAGCGCGGTTTGAAAGACCTGAGAATGTTCTGTCGTCACTGCAATGAGGTTCACGAGATGAGACTGGGGCCCATCACTATCCGCTCGCTGTTGTTCGCCCTTAGAAAGAGAGGTTTATTGACAAACGAGGAGTTGAAAGAGATGGATGTTGCGTGGCGTCGCTATCGATCCAAGCATCGGTTGGATGGCTGCGGGAAGAAGCGCGCAGAGCCAGGCGGGCCACCGAATGCCCGTTCCGTTTCGGCCCACCAGCATCGATGACCTTTTCGGCAAGTTAACGCCTGTGCATCCGATTTACACGAAGAAACGGTGCTCGATAATGGGCAGATTGGGGAACCAAGCGGTGGTGACAAAGCGCCGCCGTGCGCCTCCATTTCGGATCGGCCGTGACGATCGACCGTATCCCTACGGGAGACGATCAGCGATGAGCAGCAGGATTCTTCGAGGTTGGTGCCTTTGCGCTGGATCAGATAGTTATCATTTATGGGATAGCTATACTGGGTTGGAACGGCCCTGGTCTCCGAGAATGGCCCGATGCGTCGGGTGCGGCCGTGCTTCGAAGTAACCGGGCATGGTTGCGAGTTGATCGTCCTGTGCTATAGAGTCCTTGTTCGCTCAACTCATGCATGTATTGCGCATCAATGCCCAGGACCTGGCCTTCGTTGCCGGGCTTCTTTTGCTCGGAACTTCCGGGCCGGTGCGCTCGGCCGAAAACGTGGTGCTCCTGGATGTGCCCGACTACACGTGGCATGCGGGCTGTTTTGGGACGGGCACCGGGAATCTGATGGGATTTTGGGACCGCAACGGCCTCCCGGACTTCTATACAGGGCCTGTGGGAGGCGGCGTCGCTCCCCTGGACAGTTCTGGCGGTAATGTGGGTATCCGACTGATGTGGGCTTCTCACGCTCACACGAATGATTACTGGGTAGGTTACGAATCCGCCGCGCCCGATCCTTATCGGATGGCCGGAAGGTCCGAACATGAACCGGACTGCCTTGGCGACTTCATCGGTCTCAGCCAGAACAAATGGACCAACTTGAACAACGAATGCGACGGAAACATCGACGCCTACTGCGTGGCCTATTGGGATGCCAACGGCTCGAAACGCATCAATTATATCCCGCCCCCCGAGCAAGGCCAACCGGTCCGTGATATACCGTCGGGCTTGCGAGCCTGGACGGAGTTCCGCGGGCACGGCGCCAATTCCTTTTCGCAGCTCACCGATTTCAATCCGGAGACGCCGGCGGGACAAGGATTCACCTTTGCCGATTTGAAGGCGGAAATTGATGCGGGTTATCCGGTGTTGCTCTTTTTGCAAAACACGAACCAGATGTCGCGGGCGCTGGGGGGCATGCCTCGGGCAAACCCGCTGATCCACGCGTTTCTGGCTTACGGCTATTTTGTGAACGATACGGGCCGACAATACGTTCGGTATAAGAACAGTTGGGGCAGCAGCGGCGTCAATTCGCTCGCGGAATGGGGACCGGCTTATTGGTATCCGAATCTGGCGCTCAACGTTCGCGGGGTCATCGGTTATCATCCGATGCCCACAATTACCAGCATCACCCGGACGAATGGCAGCGTCACTGTGAAATGGGACGGTCCATCCGCCAGACTGGCGCAGATGTCCGGCAGCACTCCCGGCCCCGGGACGAACGTCCATTTTTACGTGCTGGAAAGAGCTCCCTCCCTCGAAGCAGGCTTCGCTCCCGTGAGCGACCCCACGCCCGAGCGCGAGATCATCCTCGAAGATTGCTGCGAAAAGACGGCCTTCTTCCGAGTCCGTCTCCTGGCGCCCTGACTCGTCGGTGAACTAAAAGGCCTGCGGATAATTCTCCAGCAGCCGATCAACGTTTTCCGGGGTGGCAAACAGGAAATAGCGATCGAATTCCTCCTGTGAATTTCCGATAGTGGCGGCGATCTCGTCGGGCGCGCCCGGCTTGTTGATCACGGCGGCCACAACTTTTCCGGCGGCAAAGGCCCGGCCGATTGCCTGCTGGTTCCCCACCATGCGCCAGTCTGGCAAGAGCAAGGCAAATCGGGGAGGGGGCGCCTTCTTCCAAACCTCCTGCGCGCCGAAGTTCGCCGGCAAACCGATCAGACTGACGACAATTTCACAGTCCGCGTGCTGCTCGATCAACCGGGCGAATGCGTCCTCGGCCACCAGATAACTCAGCGGCGTGGTCGTTCGGGGGTCCATCCGGACGGAGCGGGGATCGCGCAGGGCCTCCTCGCGCAACGCTGGAAAGTCCACCTCCATCTTCACCCGCTGGCCCAATCCCTCCTTCAAGCCCCGGATTCCCGCTTCTTCGAACTTGTAAATCTCGCTCTGGCGCCCTTTTTCCCGCGTGAAGGGGTTCGATATAACCAAAGCCCGCTGGCCGGAATAATGGGAAGCGAGGTACTGCCCCAGAACCCGAGTAGCGCTTTCCCGATGCTCTAAGGCGTCGCCCCGCGCGGAGCCGCCTCGTTTCTGATAAAACCAAAAGGCCAGGGCGATTCCCAAACCGCATAACGCCACCATACCCGCAGCTCGCAGCGAGCTTCTCATGGTTATCCCCCCGCCATCCGGCGCCGGCTCTCCCCGCCAGGCACCATCAGGCCTTTAGAAGTAAGAAGGAATGGTATCGACATCGTAAAGTGCGCGAACGCCGATTTCCTCCAATCGCGACTGCCCGCAAGTCTCGGCGTGGCCGTCCATAAATGCGCCGGTGGCCTTGCCATTGTGGCGGGCGTGCACTTCGTTCTCCGCGTCCATTCGAAAATAATAGAACTGCTGGCTCCCGAATCCCTGCTTTCCGCGGCTGGTGGTATCCGCCAGATGAAGGTAGTCCACCGGATTTCGCACCGCGCTCACGTTCAGCAACTCTCCAAAATCCCCCTTGAGATATTCAGCGGGCGGATCCTGCTTGACGCCATAAATGCGATACCAATCGATAAAGCGGTGCGGCGGATAAGTGGGGCAGACAAACGTATTGGCCGAACCGGTCAGTGCGTTGCTGGCGATGATCGTGCCCCAGGTTCTGTCCGGTTCGAATGGGATCACGTCAATTTGGATCAAGCCCTGATAATCCTCCGCGTAGAGAAGAGAGGCCAGGGCAAGCTGCTTCAGGTTGTTCAGACACTGCGTTTGCTTCGCTTTCGACTTGGTGCTGGCCAAAGCCGGGAGGAGGAGGCTGGCCAGGATCGCGATGATCGCTATTACTACCAAGAGCTCGATGAGCGTGAATCCGTTATGCCGACGAAGTTGCATCCGAGCAAATGACCAAATTGTTTGGAACCGGTTGACTGTGCAGTTAGCCTAGCAGAAAACTCTTATGGGTCAAACCTTCTCGCAACGCCGCCGGCCCCCAGCCCTGAAGCCCGGGAGCGCTCTGAAAGCGCGCCGGCAAAGCGCAGCGGCGCCGGCGCGCTGGCGTCTGCAACGACGGGCAAAGGCGGGGCCGCGCTTTGCTTTCTTCCGCGCTCCAAAGCTTTTGGCCCATCAAAGGGATATCACGGAACGCAGCGGGGGGAAAGGAAGCCCAGGGCGGGCGGGCGCTCAAGAACTCAACTGCACCCGGTTCTCTATCGCAGCAGGCCTCCTGGCCGCTTATGCTGTTTAATTCGGGAACCTTTGTTCAGTTTTTCGCCTCGTTCCTGCTCCTCTATTGGCTGGCGCGGTCCAGCCTGACCGCCCGCAACACGCTCGTTCTGGTCGCCAGCTACTTCTTTTACGGATGGTGGGATCATCGCTTTCTTGCCCTGCTCATCTTTTCGAGCGTGCTGGATTACGCAATCGGCCTCGGGCTCGCTCGCACCGAAGCTTCCTCGCGCCGCAAACTTCTGCTTGGCCTCAGCCTGGCGGGAAATCTGGGCATCCTGGGCTTTTTTAAGTATTATGGGTTCTTCGCCGAATCTCTCGCCAACCTCCTAGCGGACCTTGGCCTGAAAGTCCACTTCCACACGCTCAGCATCGTCCTCCCGGTGGGTATCTCTTTCTACACCTTCCAGTCGATGAGCTACACCATCGACGTCTATCGCCGCCAGGTCGCCCCGACTCGAAACCTGCTCAGCTTCCTGGCGTACGTCGCCTTTTTTCCCCAGCTCGTGGCCGGTCCCATCGAGCGGGCCCGACATCTTTTGCCCCAGTTTGAACGAACCGTTCGCATCACGGCCTCGATGGTGCGGGAGGGAATCTGGCTCACGCTTTGGGGCCTGTTTAAGAAGGTCGCCCTGGCGGACAATCTGGCCCCGCTGGTGCAGATGGCTTACGAAGCTCCCACTTACTCCGCAACCACCGTAACGTTGGGGACCGTCGCTTTTGCCTTCCAAATCTACTGCGACTTCTCGGGCTATTCGGACATCGCACGCGGCACGGCGCGCTTGTTGGGCTTCGACATCATGGTCAACTTCAACCTCCCTTACTTTGCCACGAACCTGCGCGAGTTTTGGGGCCGCTGGCACATCAGTCTTTCCACCTGGCTTCGGGATTATCTTTACATCCCGCTGGGCGGGAACAGGCGCGGACCGCTTCGCACCGGCCTGAACCTGATGATCACCATGCTGCTTGGAGGCTTGTGGCACGGTGCAGCCTGGCATTTTGTGCTTTGGGGCTTTTGGCACGGCTGCGGGCTGATCTTCCAGCGGATACTTGCGCCTCCGTT
>CAZCUL010000519.1:0-9051 GCA_964501475.1 uncultured Verrucomicrobiota bacterium
CGCCACCGCAATCTGCAACTCGATCAACACCCAGGGAAACCAAAGCCGTTTCGAGACGAACATCGCGTAAGCAATGATGGCAACCGCCGGCATCGTAATCACCGCCGCGCCCGTGGCCGGCAACGGGCGCAACTGGAGCAGTCCATAGCCGAAGAGCAATCCCGCCAGAACCAGAACCGCGCGCTCGGTCAGGGGCGAAGTGCGCGTCAGCCAATCGCCGCGCAAGAGGTTCAGAAAAAGCGTTGTCTGGATTTCAACCCCGGAAATGAACAGGTTGCGGTTGCGACCCGACATCCAGAATGAAAAGGGCGTTCGGTACTCATCCTTGCGTTCACCGGCGAACTTCGTGAGCAGTCGCGCGCCGATAAAAACCACCTTGTCCCGGAAAAGCTCGGGTGCGGTCCGCTCGGGATCCAGCGCCTCGAAGTAACTCATGTGCGGCAAGATGCCGGCTTCGCCATAGTAGTTTACCCAGCGCCCGGCATAGCGATTGGCCTCATTGGCAGTCGCCGGAGCCTTAAGAAAACTCGCTGTCGCCCAGCTCAGGCTGGGCAATGGGTCTTCAAAGGAGTCGGGAGGCTGGCGAATGATCAAATCGCGCGTGGCCACCTGGACCGACCCGATATCGGCTCCCGCATCGAGAAATGGCTCGTATGGCAGGCTGATGGCCTTGGCATCGATCAATGGATTCGATTCCTCGATGGGAATCGCGTCCACTGCCAGGATTACTTTGCCATTCCTCTCGATGGCCTGGGCCAATGCCTGGTCCGCTTCCGGATCGGGTCCCGGCCCGCTGAAGACGACATCGAAAACAACGGCGCGGGCCCCAGCTTCCGTAAGGCGTTCCACCAATTTTGCGTGCAGCGCCCGGTCCCAGGCCACATTCGGCAATTGGTTCAGTTTCCGGTGCGATTGCTCATCCAGATAGATAATGAGCGCCTCTTTCGGTCGAGTCTGAGGTCGAGCCACCAGCAGCAGGTCCAGGCTCAGATGAACCACGCCCACGCCCAGCGTGAATATCTGCAGAATCAGACCGGCCGCCACCGGAAGCAAAAGCGCCACCGGCAAACCCCACCACTCGCGATTTCGGAAAATACTCACGCAGCCGCCTGCGGTTGTAAGCGAAGACATCTATTGCCGCGAGTCTCAAATCCATGTCCAAAGCACCGCAGCGCCACCCTGCCTTCAACGGAAACGCAACAACCCCGACATCCGGAACAAACGTCGCTGACAAATCTTGCTCCCGTGGGACAATGCTCCTTATGAAACAGTCAGGACAGAGGTCGGCGGCGACAGCTCGGAACCGGTTTGCCTTTGCAACTTTCGCCGCCTCATTTCTTCTGGCGTCTTCGGCCGTTGGAGCGGATGCGGGGGACGCTTCCGACAAAACCGATCAGCCGAAGCCCACGTTTCGCTCCGTCGAAGAGATCGCGGCCAAAGCACGCAAGTCGGTAGCCGTCGTCTCTCACCATGGCCGCGATGGACGCGAGAACGGTGTGGGCTCGGGTTTTGTTATTTCCTCAAACGGCCTGATCGCAACAAGCCTCCATGTCATTGGCGAAGCACGACCTATCGCTGTCCGCCTCGAAGACGGCCGGCGCCTGGATGTGGTCGAGGTTTATGCGTGGGATCGAAAACTGGACCTGGCAATTATCCGTGTGGACGCAAAGGAGCTTCCCGAATTGCCACTTGGAGATTCAGACGGTTTGACTCAGGGCGAGCGGGTCGTGGCTATCGGCAATCCGCTCGGTCTCGAATACAGCGTGGTGGAAGGAATTGTTTCCGCACGTCGCGATTTCGAGGGCCTGGAGATGATTCAGCTTGCGATTCCCATCGAGCCGGGCAACAGCGGCGGGCCGCTGCTGGACCTGGAAGGCGGCGTTCAAGGGATTCTGAACATGAAATCGGCCATGACCGCCAATCTCGGTTTTGCCACGCCCATCAACCTTCTCAAGCCGCTCCTCGAGAAACCCAATCCGGTTCGGATGAGTCGCTGGCTCACCATCGGCAATTTGAATCCAAAAGAATGGGAACCTCTCTTTGGCGCGCGTTGGAGCCGCAAATCGGGCCAGATTCGTGTTGAAGAACCGGGCCGCGGCTTTGGCGGACGCTCGTTGTGTCTCTATCAACGCGAGGTTCCGGACCGGCCTTACGAGATTGCCGTCACGGTGCGGTTGGAAGACGAGTCGGGTGCGGCTGGATTGGTCTTCGGGTCTGACGGCGGCCAAAAGCATTATGGATTTTATCCCACGGCGGGCCAACTCCGGTTGACCCGTTTCGATGGGCCGACGGTTTTTAACTGGACGATTCTGAACCAGACGAAGTCGGACCATTACCGCCCGGAAGAATGGAACACAATCAAGGTCCGCCACGAAAAGGACCGCATCCTCTGCTATGTCAACGGGCAGCTCGTCATCGAATCAAGGGATGACGGATTGCCTCTCGGGAAAGCTGGCCTGGCCAAATTTCGCGATACAAAAGCCGCCTTCAAGGATTTCGCCGTCGGAAAGGAGGTTGAGCCACCGCAACCCGCCCCCACCCCGGAGTTGCTGGCCAGGCTCAATCGCCGAATCGACGATCTTTTGACGGACGACTCGGGCAAAGCCATGGCCAGGCTCGGCTCGCATCCGGACCTTGCGCGCATGTTGCTGTCTGATCGGGCACGCCATCTCGAAGCGGAAGCCAAACGCATGCGACTCGCCGCAGCCGAACTCCATCAAAGGTCCGTCCAAAACGAATTGGTTGAGGAGCTCGATCAGCCCGAAGAGACAATCGATCTCTTTAGAGCCGCGCTGCTTGTGGCCCGGCTCGATCAGCCCGAGCTGGAAGTGGCGGCTTATCAAACCGAGCTTGAGGAGATGGCGCGCACCATTCAGCAAAACCTCGCTTCCGACGCCGATCCGCACGCCAGGCTGGAAGCGGTGCGGAAATACCTGTTCGATGAGAATGGTTTTCACGGCAGCCGGACCGACTACTACAACCGCGCCAACAGTTACATGAACAGCGTGCTTGATGACCGGGAAGGACTGCCGATCACGCTCTCGGTTCTGTTCATCGAACTTGCCCGCCAATCCGGCGTGAGCAACGTCTTCGGCGTGCCGTTGCCGGGGCATTTTGTGGTGAAGCACGCTCCAGTCAATGGCAACGAACGTTTCATCGATGTCTTCGACGGCGGGCGTTTGTTGAGTCGCGGTGAAATCGAGGAATTGGTTTGGGGATTTACCGGGCGGACGCTCCGCGAGGAACATCTGCGCAAAGCCACCAGCCGCGAAATCATCGTCCGCATGCTGCGCAACCTTCTCGGAATTGCCGAGCGGAACGGTTTGACCGATGAGGCCCTCCGTTATCTCGATACCATTATCGCGCTGGCACCCGAAGAACCATTGGACCGCTTAAACCGTGCGCTGCTGCGCATCCGGGCAGGCGACCCGGCCCGGGCAAAGGAAGACCTCGAATGGCTGATCGATGAAGCGCCGGACGGATTGGATTTGGATCGAATCGCCGAGCTCTATCGGTCGCTCACAAATCAATAACCCGGCACCTCCTCGAGTCGCAGCTCACCGCTTTGCCGCCATCAGAATCTACGAACGCGGATGCGGCGGGCTGGCCGTTCGGCTCAAAACCAGGTTATCGAGCGCGGCGAAAAGTTCCTGGACGGTTCGCAAGTGCTGGCAGTTCCCCTGCCCGCTCACGAGTCCAAATCCTTCGCCATACGCGCGGCCATTGGCGATGGCGGCGTCGGTTCGATTCTCCACAATCTGCTGGGCGGCCTTCGCCAGCAGCTCATCGCGGCTTCCGTCCACTTCATACTTCCAGCCCGCCAAAAAGGCGCGGGGAAACCAGTTTCGCAGCTCCGCAATGATCTTCGATGTCGGCACCAGCTCCACCACAAGCGATTCGAGCCGGGTCGGGATTTTGCCGGCCTTGATTTCGCGCAACGGCCCCTCCTTGGTCCGCTGCCAGACCTTTCCAAAAGTAAAGTCGCTAACGGCTGCCGCGTGAAACACTGCGTCCACTTCGGTGGACGCCATCGAGTAAAGACGCGAACGCAAATCGTCGGTGGTAGTGAATGTCCCGACCTTGCGCGCTTCGCGCTGGCCGCGCCAGGTAGCTTGCTGCCCAATCAGGAGTGCGACGTGATGTCCGCGGCCGCTCAAGAAATTGACCAGTTCGGATCCCAGGCGCCCGGTCGAGAAGTTTGTCAGCCGCCGGACTTCATCCAGCGGTTCGTAAGTGGGGCCGGCGGTGACGATGCAGTTCACGCGATTCCTAAGATAAGAGCCTTGCGATCTTTTTGAGGTCGCTGACGAACCGCTTCATCTCGGCCTGGCGGGTCTCTTCATCGGGCGCGCGCAGGATCGAGGATGGATGCACTGTGGCCATGACAGAAGGTGCGAGTTCCGAATCGATGACCTTTCCCCGATCCTTGCTGACGCGAAACGTTTTCCCGAACAGAGCTTGCGCGGCCGTTGCGCCCAGCGCCACCAGGATTCTGGGCTCCACCACCTCCAATTCCGCGTCGAGCCACGGGCGGCAGGCGGCAATCTCGCTTCCGCTGGGCTTCTTATGAATGCGGCGTTTGCCTTTGGGTTCCCATTTGAAGTGTTTGACCGCATTGGTGACGTAGGTGGCTTTGCGATCGATGCCCGCCTCGTCAAGGGCGCGGTCCAGAAGTTTGCCGGCCGGCCCGACAAAGGGCCGCCCCTGCAGGTCCTCGTCGTTGCCGGGTTGCTCGCCCACGAACACAATGCGCGCGCCTTTGCGCCCCTCGCCAAAAACAGTTTGAGTGCCGAGTTTGTAAAGCGGGCAGGCCTGACATCCGGCGGCCGCCCGGCGCAAGTTCTCAAGGGTCGGCTTTTCTGGAACGAGAGGCGCGGCAGTTTCCGTGAGGCGAGCCATTTCCGGGAAGCTTTCACAAGGAAACGTTTTCAGGCCAGTTCATTTTCCGAGGACCGCTATCGCCGTGACTCCGCTCCGCATACGCTGCGCTCCGCACGACCCAAAACCACCGATAACAAACCAAACGGAAGGCAAACGACCCGCTCGACAACCCTCATAGGCGCCGCGGCGTCCTGTAAGGCTGATGTCGTGTCAGCTCTCTGCGCCTGTCTCTGCCTGCTCAATGGCCTCCTCCAACCAGCGGCGAAATTCCTGTGTATCGCGCTGCCCCGGAAACTCTCGCGACCTCGCCGCCCGCAATGCCTCAAGCGCGGCTGGCGAAGTGAGTGCAACCAAACCGTTGAGTGCCTGCCGCCAAATGCGCGACTCAGAATCGAACAACACCTCTCTGAGAAACGGAATAGCCGATTGCTCGCGATACTCCCAGATGACCTCGACAAGAAACTCGCGCACAGCCACGTCCTGCTCGCTGCGAAAGACCACCATCAACTCAGGCAGGATGTCGCGGTCAATCTCCAGCAAACCGTGGAACGCGTTGTCGGTATCGCCACGGCGAACCATCTCCAAGTAGTAATCAATCTGTGATGCGAATCGCTGCATCCCATGAAGCAGCCTGGACCCTATGGCTTAACAAAGTGAACAAGCGGGTGTTTGATTCCGGTCGTAAACGTGGGTTCTCCGCGAGTGCGAGCCGATGCACAAGTGTAGAGATCCGTCGCGGGGCCGGGTCATCAATAACATTGTTACGAAACCAAACACTCATGAAAACAACTCTGCATTACATCGGTCTGGGCGTCCATAAGGAAACCATCGCCGTGGCCGGCTCTGCTAAATCTGCGTCACGAGCGTGGATACATGATCGAGACCGGTGCTCCATTTCGGAACACTGGAACACTAGGACACAGGAAAGGAGGTATCTACCGACCCACTCAAATGGACCTCAATGCACTTGAAGCCAGTCGACGTGTAAGACCAGTGGACATGGGCAACGCGATAAAGGCACCCGGTGTCCAAAGTCACATGGTCTCCAATGCGCGGCACTGCTGGCAACTCAAGCCAACGAGGCTCTGATTTTGTCATGTCCGGTGTGATGAATCCAACTTTGATTGCGTTCATAGAGTTCCGCTTCGAGCCTAATTTGTTAAGCTCATCCAGTGTGTATTCGCGTTTACAGTCTATGCACTTCATCGTCTTGTTATCCGACGAGTGCATCAATGTGCCGTATTTGCACCCAGGACAGTCTGGAAGATGTGCGTAGCTCGGTGGCGTGTAGTAGTGGCAGCCAGCCGGCTTATCTACGCCTTTCCATGTTCCGCTCATAGCGCCTAGACCCTATGGCTTAACAAGTGGCCGTCCACAAGGAAACCATCGCCGGGGCCATCGTTTGCCATCGTTCCGGCCGATAACACCGAAGTCTGCCACTACGGCATCATCCAAGGCACGCTCGATGCCCTTGATAAACTCATCAAGAAACTCCAGCAGCCCGCCCGCCGCGCAGCAGCTATGATGAGGATGATTCCAAGCGCTTTAATATGATATTGGTTGTGCGCGTAGTGGCCTAACGTTGTTTAGGTGCTTCGGCCCGATCACTCCCCAGACGTCGTCATTTTTGGCATGGTCGGCTGGTCTTCTTAACGAATTCCCGCTCCCAACCGCAGCGAGTGCAATAGCCATTAGCATTGAAAGTGTGTCCAAGCTCAGCGAACGCCTTTTCCAATTCCATTTCGCGCTGTCGCCGGACATTTCCTTGCTCGATTTTGGCAGCGCGCTCTCGCGCCTCTTCCGCTTCTCGCTCTTCGTAATACTTGTTGAGCGGTTGTGGCAGCAGGAATACGTGGCCGTCGGGCGCGAGCAACCCATCGGGAAACACGTCAAAATAACTGACTGAGGCAGCACCGCCAGCTAGCATAACCACCCTGAGTTTGTCCTCTTGTCGAGAATACTCTGCGAGCAGGATCTGACCTCCCGTGCCTATTTCGCATTCAGTCTCCGAAACGAGAGTTATTGTGCTCCCAACTTGTGGCTGCGTAAAAACCGTCTTCTGAAACCTAGACTTCTTCTCGGGAATCGCTGGAATTGGTTTGCTTCTGTCATCACAAGCGGTAATCGCGCAGGCAGCAAGGCACACGAGTAGGGCAAGACGTGATTTCATGTGTTTGGGGAAGTGGCGATGCGCTGAGGGAGCGGGTTTTGATTCCGGCTTCAAAGGTGGGTTCTCCGCGAGTGCGGACCGATCCACCAGATTAAAGACCCGGCACGGTGCCGGGCCATTGATAACAACGCTACGAAACCAAACACCCATGAAAAAACTGTGCATTACCTCGGTCTGGACGTCCACATGGAAACCATCGCCGTGGCCATCGCTCCGGCGGCCAACACCGCTTGACAACCCTCATAGGCGCGGCAAGCGCCTTGGTTAGGTGGTATTAATGTCGAATCGAAAGTCATTGGCCTTGATGAACTCGATGAAGGCTCTCACCGCCTCCATGGACTCTTTAGTTGTGTCGTAGTTCCAAGTGATGAAGCCTACATCCTCGTAACCGTGGCAGACGACCACACGCTCAGCCTGATTCTGCTCGTAAACCCAAACACGGCTTCTGGCCTTCGGAAGGTCAGGGAAGAGTTTTCGGAGCTTGCCTCCATGTTGAAAATACTGCCCCCGGAGGTGTGACTCCTCCCAGAGGTGAATCTCAAACGGATATTCGGAGCGGATGGCCTCCAGCCAATCCTTTGTGGCGGAGGACAGCGATCGGGAAACGATGAGGAGAGCGTTGTCGGGGCGGTGCTCCCTGCATGCGGCGAGCCAAGACTGAATAGCGGGCTTCGAGAGCTTTGCCTTCGGGTAATGCTTGCACTGTGCGACCCAGCGCTTCTGTAGTTCGACACCGGGGAGCGGCCGGTCGACCTTCGTGCCGGTAATGTCTCGACCGCGGTCGCTACCGGACGCGCCGTGCCACTGAAGGTTCTTGAAACCGTTGAGGCGAAGAAGCTCGTAGCCGAACTGCTCAAATTCAGCGGGTGTAAGATTCAGCCAAGCGGACATAGCGAGCGGCCAAGCACCTAACGTTCAAACGACTGCCGCCGGAAACGCCCGGTCGGCTGCAAGAGTCGCTGACAAATTATCTAAACCGTCCGACTGCTCAGCGGGGCGGCAGTTAGATGTCATGGTAGGTTGAAACAGAGCCGCACTCGGGGCCACGCTGTGAGCGTGCAGTAAACAATAACCATCCACATTCACATTGATGAAGACATACATCCTCAAACCCACCATGACAGCCGCCACTCTAAACACCCAACCCACCGCCGGCAAGCCTGCCGCAGAAGGCTCGCGAAGCCTCCCGGAAATCCCCAGCGGCCTCCCGCCCTCCCGCTCAATCGTTACACACCGTCCGGCTCGATCTTGGCCCGCCCTCGGGCCGTCGGCGCCAAAGCATCCTCATCACCCCTGTGGCCCTTAAAACCGACAAGCTCGATGCCCGCGCTAATCGGGAAAATCGAGTTCAAGGTTTTGCTCTCGCGGCGGCGGACCCGGCTTCGACTCCAGCGCGAATATCTTGCCGCAGTGGTTGCGGGAGGCAATCTCCCGAAATCGAATGGCCGCCCTGGGCGCATAATCGGAGGCATTATTGTTGAAGACGATGTGAAGCGCCACAGCTTTTTCGGCCAATTTGGCGGCGCGTTCCGCGATCTCGGCCAGTTCCGGGTCCGAATATTGATGGTTGAACCGTTCCGCCACGGTGCGGCCCTTGAGGTAACCCCGCGCATTGCGCCCGTGCATGCGCATGTAGGCCATGCGCGGGTGGGTCACCAAATCGATCGCTGGCATGATGCTGAAGTGAGGATCGGAGGGCGCATCCACGCAGACAAAAGCAAGGTTGCGGTCGCGGAAAAACTTCTCCGTGCCGGCCTGCTGCCCGGGGCTGACCCAGTTGCGATTCCTCAATTCAATGGCGATATCGTGCCCGCGCAGTTGTCCGATGAGCGCGTCGAGCTCGGGAAGCTCATGGCGGCCGGGGCCAAAGGACGGGGAAAGCTGAAGGAGCAGGACGCCGAGCTTGCTGGCGCTCGCGAACGGTTCGATCTCCTGCAGGAAACGCCGGGTCACCTGTTCTTCCAGGTCCGGCGTCAATTTGACTTTGCCCTCGCGGCATT
>CAZCUL010000520.1:0-10212 GCA_964501475.1 uncultured Verrucomicrobiota bacterium
ATCGGCTTCAACTTTTAGGATGTCACACCTGAGGATTGGGTGTGGAGTCTGAGTCGGTCGAGGGATGGCTGAGTCGAGGGTGACTTGGCAGGCTGACTCAGGATTGGGAGAGCAGGATCGGCGCCCGTGAGTGCGGGCGCCGATTTTTCTAAGTGCCCACCTTCTCGTTGGCGCGTCCCGAAAAGTATCCGTCTTCCTTCGGCGGGCCGCCCATTTCGCCCATTTCGCAACTTGTTTCGCCCGCGACAGAGCCTAAGATGAGTGAGTGGTCTGCGATACCCCATCAGACGAGTTGCTTCAGAAAGTCTGGCAGGGGGAGCGTATCGCGCCATCCGACGCGTTGCGCCTCTACCATTTGCCTTTGGAAGAACTGGGTGCTTTGGCTGACCGGCGGCGGCAACGGGCCAAAGCTGAGGCGTATGAGGGGCGGGGCAACGGAATCGTCACCTACATTGTCGATCGAAACATCAACTATACGAACGTTTGTAACGTTTACTGTAAGTTTTGCGCGTTTTACAGGGTCGAGGGGGACCAGGACGCCTACGTCATCAGCCTCGACGAACTGGACCGGAAAATCGAGGAAACCATCGCGGTTGGCGGCACGCAGATTCTCATGCAAGGCGGCCATCATCCCAGGCTGACGTTTCAATGGTACTTGGATTTGCTCGGCCACATCAAAGGCCGGTTTCCACAAATTAATATTCACGGCTTCAGTCCAAGCGAGTTCATTCATTTTCGCGACACCTTCCGCCTGCCGTTGGAGGAGATCATTTCTGAATTTGCCAAGGCCGGCCTGGGCTCGATTCCGGGAGGGGGCGGTGAGATCCTGGTGGACCGGGTGCGACGGCGGATCGCGCCTCTCAAGGCGATGAGCGACGACTGGCTGCGGGTCATGGAGGTGGCGCATCGGCTGGGTTTGGCTTCCACGGCCACGATGATGTTCGGGCATGTGGAGACAGTGGAAGAGCGCATCGAACACCTGGAGCGGGTCCGCGCGCAGCAGGACCAGTCGAAGGGTTTCACGGCGTTTATCGCCTGGACCTTTCAAGCGGAGAATACGCGCTTGAGGGCTCGGACGGTCGGGGCGCACGAGTATTTGCGCATGCAGGCATTGAGCCGCATTTATCTGGACAATATTTCAAATATCCAAAGCTCCTGGGTGACGCAGGGACCGGAGATCGGACAAATCGCCCTGAAATACGGCGCCAATGACCTCGGCAGCATTATGATGGAGGAGAACGTCGTCTCACAAGCCGGCACAACGTTTCGCCTGGGCGTGGCGGACATGCGTCGGCTGATCGAGGACCTCGGCTACCAGGCCTGCCAACGAGACAACTGGTATCGGTTGATCGATAATGCTGGCGCGCCTGCTGTCAGGAATTGAAGACGTCTTCCACGCCGCTTCTTGTCCATCGCGCCCGTCGTCCATCGCGCACCACCGAACCAGGCCATCCCTGTGCAGATTCCTGGCGACTGCACGATTACGGCTAAGCTGCCGGAGCGTAGGCCGCTTCCCGGGTTGACAGGGCGCGGCTTGGCGTGATTTTGAAGCCGGTCATGACTCCGTTGCTCCGCCCCTCCGTAGTTACCGAGTGGTTTAACGGGCGATATTCCGAACCGACGCCCGCCCAACTTGCTGCCTGGCCCCGAATTCAAGCCGGGGAAAATGTTTTGATTGTCTCGCCCACCGGCACCGGGAAAACATTCGCTGCATTTCTTTCAGTCCTGACTGAGCTGGCATTGATCGAGGAAGGCCGGCAATTGCGGAATACGATCTATGCCGTTTACATCTCGCCGCTCAGGGCGTTGAGCTACGATCTGGAGAAGAACCTCAACCAACCGCTGCACGAGATTTATGGCGAAAAACCTCCCATCCGCGTGGGGCTGCGCAGCGGCGACACTCCGCAGAGCGAGCGGCAACGGCAGTTCACCACACCGCCCCATATCCTGTTGACGACGCCGGAAAGTCTTTCGCTGCTTCTCAGCCAAACCAAATGGCTCGCGGTTCTGCGCAGCGTTCGCTGGGTGATTGTTGACGAGATTCACGCTCTTGCCGAGAACAAGCGCGGCGCGCATTTGAGCCTCAGCCTCGAGCGGTTCGATCATCTGGTTCGGGAGCCAAACCACTGCGGCCGCGAGCAGGGCCGTCCTTTGCAGCGGATTGGCCTTTCCGCCACGGTGGCGCCATTGGCCGAAGTCGGGCAATTCCTCGTTGGAACCCGCAACCACTATGGGATTGTTGACGCCAGCGCGGCCAAGAAGGTGGACCTCCGGGTCTATTCACCACTCGGCCGGGAGCCGTACCCGCCTTCCGGTTATACCGGCGTGCGCCTGATACATGAGCTGGGAAGGCTGGTAACGGAGAATCGCACCACCGTCGTTTTCGCCAATACCCGGTCGGGAGCCGAAGCGGCCGCCTTCTGGTTGCGCGAAGCCTTGCCGGAGTTGGCGGACCAGATCGAGTGTCATCACGCATCGCTTGATCGGGATGTCCGTTTGGAGGTCGAGGACCGCCTCAAACGCGGCGAACTTCGCGCCGTCGTTTGCTCGACGAGCCTGGAACTCGGCATCGATATCGGGTCGGTGGATTTGGTGGTGATGTTATCCACCCCCAAAGGCGTCAGCCGCGCTCTGCAACGGACTGGCCGGGCCGGACACAACATCCGCACAGTGAGCCGCGGCCTGCTCATGGCCACGAACCTGAACGATCTGGTCGAGTGTTGTGCCACGGCCCTGCTGGCGCGGACGCGGCAACTGGACCCTGTGCGGCTGCCTCGCGCCCCCCTGGATGTGCTCGCTCAGCACCTGGTGAGCATGGGCTGCATTCAACGCTGGTCGAGAACGGAAGCGCTCGAGCTGGTCCGCGGCGCCTATCCGTATCGCGACCTCAGCGGGCAGGAATTGAATGACGTATTGGATTACCTGGCTGGCGGCGGCAAATCCTTGCGGCAGCAGTACACCGAAGTCTTTGGCAAGATTGATCTCGGTGAGGAGGGCTTCGAGACGCGGCCAGGCCGGGTGCGTCGCGATCTCTTGCAGAACATCGGCGTCATCCCGAGCGAAGGGATGGTGAAGGTAAGGCTGAAAAACCGCACTCTCGGGATGGTCGAGGAAATATTTGTCCGCCAGCTTTCGCCTGGGGACGTTTTCATCATTGCCGGGCGACCGGTGCGGTTGGAGCGGGCGGGTTTAATGGAGTGTTTTGTCAGCCGCGCGGCCAGCGCAACGCCCACCGTGCCGCGTTGGAACGCAAACAAAATGCCGCTGACGAACAAAGTGGCTGAGGAGATCGTTTCCTTTCGCAGCCAACTGCGGCAAAGGGTCGAAGAAGCTGAGGGCGGGAACGCGTTCAGTCAGGCAGCATTTGAAGGGCTGGTCGCGTGGGTTCGTGAACGGCTTGAATGTGGCGAAGCCAATGCCCGAATTATCTCCAGGACACATCTTGCCCAGCATCGGCTTTCGGAAATCCCCACCGCCGATTTTGTTCTGGTCGAGGAATACGTGGCCGGCGGCGGGGAGGAAAGCGGCCTGGTCGGCGAGAGCGGCAAGCGCCGGATTGCACAGGCTCGAAACCGGTTTGTGCAGGTGGCGCGCCATTACTTCTTTCACACTCTGGTGGGGCGAGCCGCCAATGAAGCCCTCTCGCGGGTCGTGGCTTTGCGGTTGAGCCGGCGGCGCGGCGGCAACGCCGTGGCCACTCCGGACGATTACGGGTTCGTCCTTACGGTTACGCCCTCCCAGTATTTTGGCGCCAATGAGCTCCCTGCTCTGCTCGCCCCATCTGACTTTCAACAGGACCTGGAAGAGTCGCTCTCGCGATCGGACCTTCTGAAATATCATTTTCGGAACGCCGCCCAGACCGGGATGATGGTTTACCGCAATTATTTCGGCGAACAGAAATCGGTGCGGAAACTTCAATGGTCGGCCGAAGTGATTTTCAACGTCCTCCGGCAATACGAGCCCGACCACGTGCTTCTGCGGGAGGCCCGCCGGGATGCGGTGCACACCTACATCGACATGGAAGGAGCCATGGCGTTTGCGGAGTCGGCCGCACGGAAGCCGATGCGCCTTCGCTCCGTGGACCGTGTTCCACCCTTGTCGTTCGCGCTTTTCGCCACCAAGATCAAGGAAGCACTCCTGGTGGAAGACCCGCGTGAAACGATGGAGCGGCTCTTTCACCTCTGGTGGTCAAAGATCGAAACCGAAACTGAAGCGAACTAGCCAGCTATAGCCAAGCGAGGGCCTGATTTGAACCCCGCCCGCGCCGTGGAAATGATGGATCAAACGACTTATTGCCTGAACGGGGAAATCTTGCTCGACGCGCGCCGCGCCCTTTTTTTCGAGAGCAAAGGGATACTGGCCGTCGCGGACCTTCATTTGGGATACGCCTGGGCGCACCGCCACAGCGGCCAGATGATGCCGGTCAATGCGGGCGAGGACTGTCTGCCGCGCCTGCTCGAATTGCAACGAGCCTACTCTCCTTCGCGAATTGTGTTGCTGGGCGACATCGTCCATCGCGCGCTCGACCTGCCGGCTTTGCGAAGCACTTTAGGCGAGATGATCGGGACAGTTGGCGCGGGGAGCGAACTGGTCCTGGCGGGCGGCAACCACGACACGAGGCTGGAATGCCTGTTGGAACGCGATTATCAGGGTGTGACCTTGCGACGGGAGTTCCGGACGGAGGGATGTCTGTTCACCCACGGCGATGGCGAACCATTGCCGGCAAACTGCGGAGAGGAGGTCACGATCATCGGCCATGAACATCCGGCGATCTCGCTGGACGATGGGGTTGCCACCTCTGCGAAGTGCCCCTGCTTTCTCCTGGCCAGGAATCTAATCGTTTTGCCTGCTTTTTCGAACTGGGCGGCTGGAAGCAGCTTTGGCCATTATCCGTTCATGTCGCCGCTTTCGCGCGCAGCCGTTTTTGAAAAAGCCGTGGCCATCGTTGGCAACCGTTTATTGCCGGTAAAATTGTAAGGGCACGCCGACCCATTGCCGGACGAATCGGTCCCACAGCCCGTAGGATTCTCATTTAGGCCCGCGCGGCAAGGCCAACGCCGCCACGGCCAGCCGGCTCGGCACTTCATGCGCAGTGCAAGTGCGCTGCGTCGGCCTCGCCTTACAAAACGTAATCCGCGCCGCGCCTCACTCCGCCGGCGTTATCTCGGCGATGGCAATGCCTGATTCGCCGGCAACCGAGTAGAGCAGATAGACCTTTCCGTCCTCGTCCACGAAGATCGCCGGATCCCGCAAGGCGTTTTCACGACCTTTGGCGGCGCCGGCCCTGGAAGGTCTCAAGGGCAGGTCGGCACCCTCGTAATCTTTCTCCGGACGGAGCACTTCCTGAGGCGCCGATGCTTCCCACTTACTCCAGTCGTCGTTGAGCCGGATGCGGGACCGCAGAATGCGCTCCGGCGCATCGCCGATGCTGCTGTAGTACACCCAAAGCGCCTCGCCCACCCGATGCAACGCCGCATGGCGCGGACCAGCTTCATTGTAATCCTTGCCCCGTTGTTCGTTTCCCGGAAAGGGATTGGTCCCTTGCTGAAATTTGCTCAGGCCATCTTCCGAGCGATAGAGCAAACCGCCTTTGGCCATCGCATACCAGTCGCCGCGCCACGGAAACACGCGAACATAAAAGATGCCTAATATCTCATCCGATGCCTGGAAGCGGATTCCGTCCTTGGACAATGCGACAAAGGACTTCTGGCCGGCTGCTTCACGAGCCGGCGCGTGAAAATACATCCGCACTTGTTTGAGGTCGTGGTCCACAATGACGTCGGGAGACGCAATGTGTCCTTTGCAAGCGGGCGCTTGATCGAGCTGAAGCGTGCCGGGCTCATAGACGTTCCATGGCCCTTCGAGGCGGTCGGCGTAAGCCAATCGGATGTATTTCCCGCCGTGATGGGCAAAGTAGAGGTAATAGCGGCCAAGCGGATTCGGAAGCCAATCCGGCGCCCGCATCAGCGAGGGGCCATTGATGTTGCTGCCGTCGTTACCGGGCAACATTTCCGGACGAATGATGGGGTTTTGCGCGAAGCGACGGACGTTAATGGAATCGGGTGGCGGATCAGCGGCGCGGCACATGGCAGCGAGAAGAACCCCGAGAACGGCTCCCTGGAAGCGATTCAGGCCAGACGTTGAGCTGGAAGAGAAGCAGGCCACGAAACTAACGATGCCGAGGCGCTCTCATAACGCAACTCCATTTAGCCATCTCTGGCCATTCGTTCTCAGGTGGATTGAGAATTCAGGAGATGAGGCATCTCTGACCGAGCGCGGCTGTTCCCAGCCGTAGCGGGTAGGAAATCGAAAGGGGCCCACGGGAGGACTCTCCCGCGTCACCGCACTCCCCGGCTGCTGCGGTGGGGACAGCCGCGCTCCGGTTAAGTGAGAATTGCTGGCTTCCGCCATGTCACCGATGCCACCGACAAACCAGATGACGCCGGCGCCGGGATGGGCTATTTTTAACCCTCCTGACCCTGGCGCAACCATAGAGCATAAAAGCCCTCACGGGAGCAGTCTCAAACGAAGCACCGCCGCCCGACGGCAGAATTTGAAATAGTTTCGCAGTGAAAAGAGCCTTTTTATCACGAGCTCGAGCCGCAGTCGTTTTCCGACGCCTCGGCTTAGCGAGGGCGATTCGCCCTACCGTTTCTGGCGTTCGGACATTTTGCCCAGGTAGGGCGAGTCCGTCCCGGCGAGCCGCATCAGTGCGCCATCTCCTCATCCTGGGAGCCCTCGCGCTGGCTGTGGCAATCCATGCGCCCGGCGCTGTTTTGATCAATGAGTTTATGGCGGAGAACAATGGCTTCCTCTTCGACCAGGATGGCGATAGCCCGGACTGGATTGAGTTGAAGAACGATTCCGTTGCGGCCGTGAATTTGGAGGGATGGTTTCTGACCGACTCCGAGACCAATCTGGCCAAATGGGCCTTTCCCTCGGTGCAAATCCCGGCCGGCGGTTATGTGCTCGTCTTTGCCTCGGGGAAAGATCGAGCGATGGCAGGCGCCGAGATGCACACTAATTTCCAACTGGACAAGGATGGAGAGTACCTGGCGGTGGTGATGCCCGATGGAATCGGCATCTCGCACGCCTATGCGCCGCGCTTTCCCCCGCAGCGAGCGAATCGCTCCTATGGAATTGGCGGCGCCGCGGAGGCGGAAGAGCAATTGATTTCACCAGCAGGGGCGGCCCGAGTGCTGATACCCATGGACGGTTCGCTGGGAGATTTGTGGACGGCCCGGACCTTTGATGATTCGTCGTGGAGCGCGGCCACAATGGCGGTGGGTTACGAAACCTCGACAAGCCCGACCAATGCCGGCAGCACAGCCATCCTGCGCGTGGACTTCGACGACCGAGGAGGGGCGCTGACAGAGAGCGGGTTCAGTTCCTTTTTGATTGACTCCGTCGGAGGCTCGAGCGCCGTGCAAAATGGAAGCATTACCCGCGCTTTCGCCGGGATCAACGTGACCGTCTCGAGCACGCCCGATGCGGGATATGATGACCGGCTCCGGAGCACGCCCGCCGACTCGGGCGCCTTCACCGAATCCCGCTTGTTGCGCGATTTCATTTTCTCCCGAAGCCTGGCAAACGGCGGGCTGGACGTCACCATCGCGAACTTGTCGCCGAACCAGTTTTACGAGGTATCGGTCTGGTCGTTCGACACGAGCAGTCCGGGCAATCGGGTCGCCGATTGGACCGCGAATGGGGTTTCGGTTCGAGAAGACTATGCGTTTGACGGCGGTTTTCTGCCTTCTTCGAATGACGATTACAAATTCACCTTCACTGTGGCCAGCGATTCCAGCGGGCGGATCGTTCTTTCGGCCCGACGGGACTCGAGCAGCGTCAACAGCGGAGGGGTGAACGATTTTGGGGTTTTTCTGAACGCGCTTCAGGTCGTTCAATTCGGTTACCGCTCCGAGATTCGCACCGATCTGCAAGCGGCTATGCACAACCAAAACCCGTCCGCTTTCCTTCGCCTCCCCTTTTCGGTGGCTGATCCGGCAAACATCGAGAAGCTGCGCCTCCGGGTAAAATACGACGACGGGTTCTTCGCCTATCTCAACGGGCGGCTGATCGCCTCCCGGAACGCGCCTGTGACGCCGGCGTGGAACTCCGTTGCTACCGCCGACCGTCCGAACGAAGAAGCTCTGGTTTATGAGGAATTTCTTTTCAGCAATGTCAGCACCCTTCTGGTCGCGGGAGGCAATGTCCTCGCGATTCACGGGTTGAACGTGAGCGAGGGAGATTCGGATTTCCTTATTGGGGCCGAGTTGCAAGGGATTCCGCCAACGGGCCTTTCAGCAGTCTATTTTAGTCCACCCACTCCGGGCGCTGAAAACGCGGCGGGCTACGCCGGATTTGTCGAAGACACAAAGTTCAGCATGGATCGTGGATTCTACGACGAGCCGTTCAGTGTCGAGATCACCACCGTCACGCCAGGAGCGGAAATCCGCTGGACGCTCGATGGCAGCGAGCCCACGCCCGCCAACGGCAATGTGTATGGGGGTCCCATTCAGATCACAAACACGGCTCACTTGCGGGCGGCGGCGTTCAAGGCCGGTTTGATCCCCTCGGACGTGGACACGCACACCTACATTTTTCTGGACAGCGTTTTGCAGCAATCCAACTCTCAACCGGGATATCCCACCACCTGGCAGGCGAGTTATCCCGCCGATTACGGCATGGACCCGAATGTGGTCCATCATCCGGCCTACGGCGCGACGATCAAGGAGGACCTGCGCGCCATTCCGACGCTGTCGATTGTGGCCTCGCATGATCATTTGTGGGGAGGCAACGGCATTTATCGCGACGCCACCCGAGGTGGTGTTGCCTGGGAACGCCCGGCGAGCGTGGAGTTGATTTTGCCGGATGGATCCACCGAGTTCGCAATCAACTGCGGGCTCCGCATGCAGGGAAACGCCAGCCGCGACAACAACCGCACTCCCAAACATTCCTTTCGCCTGCTCTTCAAGTCGATCCACGGCCCGTCCAAGTTGCATTACGATTGGTTTGGAGGCGGCGTAAGCCAGTTCGACAACATCGTGCTGCGCGCCTGCTTCACCGATTCATGGGCGACCCGCTACTCGCCCGGCAGCCCGCTGGGTGTGCGTTACCGGCCCGAAGATGCCACTTACCTGCGGGATGTCTGGGTGAAAGACACCTTTGCGGACATGGGCCACCTGGCCGCCCGGAGCGAGCACGTCCATCTCTATGTCAACGGCCTTTATTGGGGCGTGTACAACCCGTCCGAACGGCAGGATGCGTCGTTCTTTACGGAGCATCTGGGCGAGCCCGAGCGCGCCTGGGATGTGATTCGGGATTTCAGTGAAGTGTTGGATGGCAGCAAAAGCGAGTGGGACCAGATGATTTCGCTGGTGAATGGCGGCATCACCAGCGAGAGCGCCTACCAGGCTCTGCGCGGCCTGGTGGATGTGGAGAATCTCATCGATTACATGATCCTGCACATCTATGCCGAAGCCGAAGATTGGCCGCATCACAATTGGTACGCCGCCCGCCGCCGCGCTACCAATGGCTTGCCGGCGACTCGTTGGATTTTTCTGCCTTGGGACCAGGAAATCGTGGCTGATCAGGACAACGTCCGCAACCGGATCAATGTGAACAACAACGACACCCCCGCGCGCATCTATTCGCAACTGCGCGCCTGGCCGGAATTCCGGCGCGAGTTTGGCGACCGGCTGCACAAGCATTTGTTTAATGGCGGGGCCTTATCGCCCAGCAACAACGTGGCGCGCTTTCGGGCCCGGTCGGACGCCATTCATGAGGCGATGGTGGGGGAGAGCGCCCGTTGGGGTGATGCGCGCGAATTTGCCACTCCTGGAAATCCCGCGACCGGCCAAACCTTCACCCGCGACGAATGGTGGGTTCCAGAGCTCGATTTGCTGTTCACTGATTGGTTTCCAAATCAGCATGCTTTGGCGGTCGCGCGCTTCCGGGCCGGCGGCCTCTATCCCGGCGTTGAGGCGCCCGAATTCAGCCAATTCGGCGGCGAAGTGCCGGCGGGATATGAACTGGTGGTCACGCACTCCAACAGCGGCGGCACCATTTTTTACACCGTCGATGGAAGCGATCCCCGCCAGTACGGCACAGGCGCCGTAGCTCCAGCGGCCCGCAGCTATTCGGAACCGATCATCATCAATACTCCCGTCCTCGTGCGCGCCCGGGTCTTGCGCGGCAGCGAATGGAGCGCAA
>CAZCUL010000521.1:0-3944 GCA_964501475.1 uncultured Verrucomicrobiota bacterium
TCCCAGGGCAAGCCGGCATGCTTGATGCTGGTTTGCGGCGAGGCGCCCGTGCCACCGTCATGGCCGCTGATCAACACCACGTCCGCATGCCCTTTCGCCACCCCCGCCGCGATGGTGCCGACGCCGATCTCGGAAACGAGCTTCACGCTGATGCGCGCGTGATGATTGGAGTTCTTCAGGTCATGGATCAGTTCGGCCAGGTCTTCGATCGAATAAATGTCGTGGTGAGGCGGCGGCGAGATCAGCCCCACACCCGGCGTGGAAAGCCGCACTTTCGCGATCCATGGATACACCTTCGCGCCCGGGAGTTGGCCGCCTTCGCCCGGCTTGGCGCCCTGGGCCATCTTGATTTGCAGCTCCCTGGCACTGACCAGATAGAGACTGGTGACGCCGAAACGACCGGAAGCGACCTGTTTGATGGCGCTGTTCTTCGAGTCGCCGTTTGCCAAAGGAAGATAGCGAAGCGGGTCTTCGCCGCCTTCGCCCGTGTTGCTTTTGCCGCCAATCCGGTTCATGGCAATGGCGAGCGCTTCATGCACCTCCTGGCTGATCGAGCCATAGGACATGGCGCCGGACTTGAAGCGTTTGAGGATGTTCTCGACCGGTTCGACCTCCTCGATCGGAATGGGGTTGGACGGCTTGAATTCCAGGAGGCCGCGCAAGGTGCACCAGCTCCTCGTCTGATCGTCCACCAGTTTCGAATATTCCTGGAACACCTTGTAATTCCCGGTGCGGCAGGCGAGCTGAAGGTTGTGGACCGTTTGCGGGTTGAACAGATGATATTCGCCATCGCGGCGCCACTGGTATTGACCGCCCACCTCCAGGGTGTGCCCATTCACCTGCCGATCTGGAAAGGCGTGGTTATGGCGCTGCTCGACTTCCTGGGCCAAAACATCCAGACCGACGCCGCCGATACGCGACGCTGTCCAGGTGAAATACTTGTCGATGACCGATTGATGGAGTCCGACAGCTTCGAAAATCTGGGCGCCACGATAACTTTGAATGGTCGAGATGCCCATCTTCGAGATCACTTTCACCACGCCCTTCACGGACGCTTTGACGTAGTTCTTGCACGCGGCCTTGTGGTCGAGATCCTTGAGCAATCCCTGGCGGATCATGTCATCGAGGGTCTCGAAGGCCAGGTAGGGATTAATGGCGCCGCAGCCGTAGCCAATCAAAAGCGAGTAATGCTGAACTTCCCGAGGCTCACCCGATTCAAGCACCAGCCCAACACGCGTCCGCGTCCCTTCTCGAATGAGGTGATGGTGCAGACCGGACACAGCCAGCAGGGCCGGAATCGGCGCCTCTTCCCGGGCAAGGCCCCGGTCCGAGAGGATGATGATGTTGATGCCGTCTTTGATGGCCTGGCTGGCTTTGGCGAAAAGATCGTCCAGCGCTTTCTCCAGGGCCTTCGCGCCGCTCTTTACCTCGTAAAGGATCGGCAACGTGATGGACTTGAAGCCGGGCTGATCGACATGTTTGAGCTTGGCAAACTCCTCGTTGGTCAGAATGGGCGACTTCAACTCGATCAGACGGCAGCTTTCCGGCTCGGGCTTGAGGAGGTTGCGTTCGCTGCCAATCGTCGTCTCTGCGGACGTGATGATCTCTTCGCGAATGCAGTCGATGGGCGGGTTGGTGACCTGCGCGAAAAGCTGTTTGAAGTAGTTGTAAAGGAGCTGCGGCCGGTCCGACAGCGCGGCCAGCGGGGTATCGGTGCCCATGGAACCGATGGCTTCAACGCCATGATTTGCCATGGGCGCCATGAGGATGCGCAGGTCCTCGAAGGTATAGCCGAAGGCCTGTTGCCGTTGCAGGACGGTGTCGTGGCTTGGTTCGGGCAACTCGCCCGCATCCGGCAGGCTGGCCAGCTCGACCATGTATTGGTCGAGCCACTGCCCGTAAGGATGCTTGGCGGCCATTTTTTGCTTCAGTTCCTCGTCCGCCACGATGCGGCCTTCCTTGGTATCAACGAGGAACATGCGCCCCGGTTGGAGGCGGCCTTTGTGCAGGACCCGATCCGCCGGCACCTCCAGCACTCCCACTTCAGAAGCCATGATGACCAGGTCATCCTTGGTGACGTAATAGCGGGAAGGGCGAAGACCGTTCCGGTCAAGCACCGCGCCAATTTGAGAACCGTCGGTAAACGCAATGGACGCCGGGCCGTCCCACGGTTCCATCACGCAACTGTGGTATTCGTAAAAGGCCTTCTTCTCGTCGCTCATGCTCTCGTGGTTCGTCCATGGCTCCGGAATCATCATCATGACCGCGTGCGGCAGAGAGCGCCCGCCCAGAACGAGCAATTCGAGGCAGTTATCAAACATGGCCGAGTCGCTGCCATTGGAGTTGACGATGGGGAAGGTCTTGGGAAGGTCTTCTCCAAAGAGGTCGCTTTCCAGCATGGCCTGCCGGGCGTGCATCCAATTGATGTTGCCCCGCAGCGTGTTGATCTCTCCGTTGTGGGCCATGTAGCGGTAGGGATGGCTGCGGTCCCAACTGGGAAAGGTATTGGTGCTGAAACGCGAATGCACCAGGGCCAGCGCGGATTCCATGGCCGGATGATTCAGGTCCGGATAGTATTCGGGCAACTGTCCGGGCGTGAGCATGCCCTTGTAAACGAGCGTCCGGTGCGAAAGACTGGATGCATACCAGAATTCACCGCCCGGCACACCCGCAGTCCGAATCTCGGTCACAGCGCGTTTGCGGATGACGTAGAGCTTGCGCTCGAAGGCCATGTCGTCGGTCAGTTTTGGATTCCGGCCAATGAACGCCTGGCGAGTGAACGGTTCAGAGGCTTTGGCTGTTTCTCCCAGTGGCGCGTTCTGGGTGGGAACATCCCGCCAGCCGAGAAACCGCTGGCCCTCTTCGACAACGATTCGCTCGAAAATCTCTTCGCATCCGCGCCGCTTGGACGGGTCGGGCGAGAGAAAAATCATGGCCACCCCGTACTCGCTCCGGCCCGGCAACCGAATGCCGGACTCGCGGCACGCCTCTTCGAGGAAGGCATGCGGGATTTGCAGCAAGATACCGGCGCCGTCGCCAGTGTTCGGCTCGCATCCGCAGGCGCCACGATGGTCCAGATGCAGAAGAATCTGGAGCGCCTGATCAACAATCTGATGGGATTGCCGGCCCTTGATATTGACAACAAAGCCGACACCGCAGGAATCGTGTTCGAACTGCGGATCGTAAAGCCCCTGTTTTGGGGGTGGACCGAGTAACTTCATACTTGGACTGGTGTCGCTCTTTTGACTCACGTTTGGGAACCGGAAGCCAACCAGTTCCAACCAAAAACGAAAAGCAAATTCAATTAGTGTTTACTCGGGTTCTGACGAAGCGCAACCCATTTTAGAAGCCCGGCTTGCCTCTCCTCGACCGTGAATTACAGGCAGTTAAAGAGCGGGAAGTGGCCGCGTAGGACAGAGCATCTCGCCTGTCCATGCACCGCAAAGCGGCGCCGGGCAAGCCGCCGCTCCTACGTGTTCAACGCTTTTAGCGCCTTCTTGGCGTCGGACACGCGCAGGATGAGCAACCCCTTTTTGGCGGTCGGCGGCGTAGCGCAATAGGCATAGTCGATGTTGATCTTCGCCGCGGCCAGCTTGTGCGCCAGACCGGCCAGAGAACCGGGACGATTGTCACCCTCCACCAGCAGCACCTCCGACTCGACGACCAGTGTGCCCCTCTCCTCGAATAAGAGGAGGGCGCGGCGCGAATCGCTCACCACCAGCCGGGCGACGATGTGGTCCACCGTGTCGCTGGTCGAGAGTGCGTAAATGTTGATCTTTGCTTCGGCGAGCGCATCGCAGACCCGGGCCAATGTGCCGGGCCGGTTATCCAGGAAAACCGCCAGTTGTGTCGTTAGTTGTATCCGCATGGACGCTGGCCGAGAGTGGCGGGGAACCCTTCACTTGAAAATCTTTTTCTTAGCGCGCGATGTCCCCGCCCGCGCA
>CAZCUL010000522.1:0-5988 GCA_964501475.1 uncultured Verrucomicrobiota bacterium
GTGTGCCGCTGGCCCAAAGCGCCAGACCCGTGCTGTCGTACATCACGAGATTGCCGTCATCCTGCATCCGGAGGGTGTACGGCCCGGTACCGTAGCTTCTGCCGCCGCGCGAGCCGGTGGCCCATATCGCGATGCACGGCGAATTCGCAGAACAGACCCCGAAGCCGGATAGGGTTACGTCCGCCTTCGAGGATCCGTACACCACGAGATTGCCGTCCGGCTGCATGGCCAGCCGGTAGGGTGGAACCCCCTGCCCGTTAGTTTGGGTATGCCAGATTGGCGTGTCCTCCTGGTAAATAACGAAGTTGCCGTCGGTCTGCATTCTGGCTTCGTACATCCCGTTGAGGGAAACCAGCATCTCGTTCTGCGCCAGGCCGGGGCTGTCGAACGGAGAAGCGGCGCCACTTCCCGAGGAAACCTTAGGCCCGGCGCTGATCCGCTCCAAGGTGACCTCGATGAGTTGTTTCGGAGGCGCCTGATATCCGCTCTGATGCGCCCTTGCTCGCGCCTGGGCAGCCAGTTGAACTACCTGGGAGTCCTCGGCGTCGGTGGTGTCCATGGCCTTCGCCCAGTAGAAGTAGAGCATGTCCTCTCCGTTTTTGGTGTTCGCGATCGCGATCAGGTCAACGGGTATTTTCGCCTCCGCCAGACTGGCCTCGAGCTTGGGCCGCGCGGATTCGATGGCCATGAACTGATCCATGGCAATCGAGCTCAGGATGACGCCGACCGCCGAGATGACCGTGGCGCCGGAAAGCGCTGTAAGGCCCTGCACCGACTTAAAGATGTTCAGCCCGTTGGTCAGGCCATACAGGATAGTACCTCTTTCACTGACGTGGCCCACGACCATACCGGCCTCGTCAAGCTTGTCAATCCATTGAATGCCTTGTACAAACGCGTTCGCTGCGACCATAGAGGTCAGCGCGGCGCCGCCGACGCTGCCCAGCCCCATCAGCGAACCCACGGTCCCGTGAAAGTCGAACGGAACCGTGCCGTAATAGAACAATTGGCTGAGCGAGTTTGTCTGTCCGGTCTCCTGCCGATTCGCGTCGTCGTAAGCCTTCCACTTGTCATACATCGCCAGCCCCTGCTCCGCCAGGTATATGCGGCGGTACTGGATATAGTTCGCAAAGGACTGGACCAGCTTCTGCTCGCCCGGTGTTCGGTCCTCCACCTTCTTTTTGACCGCGGTCTTCAGAACCGCAAACATGAAGGCCCGAAACGATTCGCTGTTATAAGGTTTCGCGGCGATCTCCTGCCAGCGGGCCTCCACCCACGCCTTCGCCTTGGGTGTTGCATCGCCAAGCTCTTGCGAATCGGCCATGTCGTAGAGAAAGCCCGTAATCCGGTCGCCTTCGAACAATCGGTGCTCCCAGATCACGTCCTTCACACCCTGCATATAGGCGAGGCCCGGGTCATAGAACGGAGGAGGCTCCCATTTCAGTTTGATCGTGCATCCGTTGTTGTTGGTCCGATTGTAGAGCGGATTGCCATTACGCTCGGTAATCAATAAATTGCCCTGTTCGTCAGTAACGGGGCAGGCAAAGCAGCCGGCCGCGTAATCGGCGCTCCCTCCCGCGGCGATGTCGAGAAACGGCTTCCCGGGGTTTCGTTTGCCGGCCAAGCCCATCTTCGCGGCATTGGGTGTAGGACAGCCGTTGAACGACAGAAGCGTGGCCGGCCGCGTCTCATTGATGGCGGTTGCGCAGGCATTATCGGCCCAGACGGCAGCCAGGGTCCTGCGCGGATACCCCACGGGGCATTTCCAGCAACTTCCCCCGATGCCGTCGGGCGAGTACCCATCCCAGAAAGAATCGCTATCCGGACATTCCCAGGCCCATGCCGGCGACTTCACCTTGATCGCCGCGGCTGTGCTCTCCTTCGGAATCCGCCAGCAAGCGGTGTCTTTCTCGATATGATCGGCGGACCGAAGCCAGGCGCCTTGGCCGTCAGTCTCATCGGGGCATTTCCAGCAGGTGCCGCCGTGGATCATGTCGTAGAATCCCTCGTCGCAAGTAGTGTCCAGACTGTATCCCCCCACGAAATCGGCGTTGGTCTCGCCGCAGTAGTTGAAGCCGGTGTTGGTGCAAAGCAGCTTGCCCGGAGTCGAAACGCGCACGGGCCACTCCGGCTGCGGCGTCATCGGCGGCAGCATAGGCGTAAATGTTATGTCGATCGACGATATTGTGATGAGCGATTTGGAAAAGATGGTTCCGCCGGACTGTACGATCCAGGGCGTGTCCGCCGCTTCCGTAATCGCCACTGCGCCATAGGTCCCGTAGGGGTCCCAGTCTTGCTTTCCGCCATTCCACTGGTAGATCGGGAGACCGCCGGGGATAGGTTCTGCCCCCAGCATCCACACCGCGCCGCTGGCGGCGCCCGTGCGAACGGAGTGCGCCTTCCCCGGCTTCTGCTCGAAACTGTTCGAAGCGGCGTTGAAGCGGTATATCAGGCTGGCGTCGTTGACCACCCATGGCGTGCCGTCCGGCTCCACCGCGATACGGACAGCGCCGCCGGCGAAGTTCGTCCACCCGGAGCCGCTCCATTTGTAGATTCTGAAGCCGCCGGCCACCTCAGGCATGCCGATGATCCAGACGGAGCCGTCGGCGCCAACAGCAATATCGTTGGCCTGGCCAAACGACTGCGTGGCGCCTTCCGCATAGCGGTAAACGTTATTGAGGTCGTCCAGGATCCAGACATCGCCCTCCGGCCCGACGGCCACCCGCCGGCCAGGCGGCGCATTATACTCCCTGGTCCAATTGCTGCCGTCGAACCGGAACACCTTATATCCCGATTCGTTCACCCGCTCAATCCCGAGCGCCCAGAGCGCGCCCTCGGTGTTGCCGCTAATGTCAATCACGAGGCCGGGTTGCTTGTCCCACAAGATACCTTGGCCCAATGCCGTTTGCCACGACCATGCCAGAAAGAGGGTGGCCGCGGTGATGCGAAGTTTCATGAGAATCACCTCCGCTCTCATAGGGCGAGCATGCGCCTGGTTTTGATCAGACTGGTGCTGGTTTGATCAGTGCTGGTCTGATCATCTGCGTTGGCGGCTGAATCCTGATAAGATGGCGGAACCCGAAAGAAATGGTCCGTTCCGCAGCAGAGGACGTGGGCCGGTTGATGCGTTCCTTCCGGCAGGGGGACCAGCAGGCGGCGAAACAACTGGTGGACTTGCTCTATCCCGAGCTCCGCCGGATTGCCGCCGGGCAGATGCGGCTCGAGCGCGCCGATCATACCTGGCAGCCCACGGTGCTCGTCAACGAGCTTTATCTGGAGCTCATTAAGATCAGAGCTCTGAAGCCCGGCGAGGACGAGGCTGGAGAGAGAGAGGCCTTTCTTAGGCTGGCGGCCCATCTGATGAAGCGTTTGCTCATTCATCATTCCCGCCCCCGGTACCGCCGCGTTGAGAAGGTGCCCCTCGACGGCATCGCGGAGACCAAAAGAGGGGGCGGTGAGGAGTTGGCGCAGATCGAGGCAGCGCTCTCTCGATTGGCGGCCCTCAACCCGCGACTCAGAACCGTCGTGGAACTGAAGGTTTTCGAGGGCCTCACGGGCGAGGAGATCGCACAACGGCTCGGCTGCGGTCCGGCTACCGTGGCGCGTGACTGGAACTTCGCCCGGCATTGGCTGCAGAAGGAACTGCAGCCTTAGGTGCTCCGGCCGCAGCGGCTTCCCTGGTCGTTTACCGGAATGCCTCAGGGCAGCCGGTCGTACGCGTTGGTGAACGCGTGTATCTGCCAGATCTGCTCCGGCTTCAGCAGGCCCTGGAACCCCGGCATCAAAGTTCCCGGTACACCCTTCTCCACGATATCGAAGTACCGCCGCGCGCTCAGCCGTGAGCGGAAAATCCGCGGTCCACTACCGCCCGCCGCCATATGACACCCGAAGCACCGCGCCCGATACAACGTCCCACCTTCCGCGATGGCGTTGGCATCCCCCTCCAGCGGATTCTTCTCTTCCGTCCCGCCAGCCGCGTTCCCGGGCGCCGGACTCGCGCTGGTCGGTTGCAGAGGAGGCTCCCCAGCGATCGGCGCTCCGCCCTCCGTCGGTGGAAAGCCGTAGCCGGGCAGTACACGCCCGCCTAGCGTCTGTCCCGGTTGTCCAACCTGCGGCAGGCTCCCAACACGCGTCACCAGGTTGTGATCCTTCATCTCCTGCTTCGGCCCCCCATCCAGCGCGAACACCCACAGGTTTCCGGCCTTCGGTTCCTTGTAGTAAAAAATCATGTCCCCGCCGATGCCGCCCGACGGCACCGCCACATACTGCACTCCGTCCAATTCATACGTCACCGGACTCCCGATAATCCCCGAGCCGGTCTGAAACTGCCACAGCTTCTTCCCGCTCCGCGCATCCAGCGCCATGAAGTACCCGCGCATATCCCCCGTAAAGACGATGCCGGCCGAGGTAGCTACGGAACCCGCCCAGAAGGGCGCCGGACTGACAACCCTCCAGGCCACCTTCCGATTCACTACGTCGTAGGCCACAAAGTTGCCCGGGTTCTTACTCGTCAGATACTGCTGATAGTCCGCCCCCAGAAACCACTCGCCGTTGGTCGGGCGCGAAATCTTCGCCTCCTCCCAGAACTTCAACCCCATGGCCCACTGATTCGACAGAAAGTACACATAGTTGAGCTTCGGATTGTACGAGAGTGGCTGCCAGTCGTTGCCCCCTTCGAGACTGGGAATGATTGGCCCCACCTCCGGTCCGCCCGACTGCGCGATCATCGCCGGATTCACCTTCGGGCGCCCCGTCACCGGATCCAGTCCGAACGACCAGTTAATCCCCGGCACGATCGCATCTCCATACAGAAACTTCCCGTTCGTCCGGTCCAGCGCATAAAAATAACCGTTCTTATCGTGATGGAACAGCGCCTTCACACGGCCCAACGCCCCCAGGACGACATCCGCCAGCAGCGGCGTGCTCACCGCGTCATAATCCCAACAGTCCCACGGCGTGTACTGAAAACCCCAAGCGATCTTGCCCGTGTCGGCGTGCATGGCCACAGTCGATGCCGCCCATTGGTTGTCTCCCTTGCGCATCTGACAGTTCCACGGCGCGGCGTTCCCGGTGTTCCAATACACCAGGTTCAACTCCGGATCATACGAGCCGGTCGCCCATGTCGGCGCTCCACCGTTCTTCCACGTGTCCCCGGGCCAAGTTTCATTGCCCGGCTCCCCGGGACCGGGAATCGTGTAAGCGGTCCACCGCGGCTTTCCCGTTTTGGCATCAAATGCTTTCACAAACCCGCGAATGCCGAATTCGCCGCCCGCCACCCCCGTCAGCACCATGTCCTTCAACGCCAGCGGCGCCCCCGTGATGCTGTAGCCCGACTGCCAGTCAGCCACCGGCGTCTCCCACACCACCTCGCCGGTCTCTTTCTTGAGAGCCACCAGCCGCGCGTCGAGGGTCCCGATGTAGACGTAATCGCCCAGCATGGCCAATCCCCGGTTGATCGCCCCGCAGCAGTACACCCTCTCGGTTTCACGCGCGATCTTCGGATCCCAGGACCACTTGGTAGCCCCGGTGCGGGCGTCGATAGCAAATATCCGCGACCCGTCGGCCGATAAGTAGATTACGCCTTTGTGCACCAGTGGGGTCGCCTGCAAGCCCCGGTTCTCGCCCCCGGTGGCGAATACCCATGCAGGATGCAAGCGGTGAATATTCTTGGGCGTGATCTGGTTCAACTCCACATAGCGATGCCCCAGCAAGTCCCGCCCGTAGCTCAGCCACGCCGAGGTGTCCCGGGCTGCATCCTTCAAATGCTCCGGCGACACGGTCTGTGCGACTGCCACCGCAGACAGCCAAAGAAACCCCAATAGTCGAGAACCGGGCATTGACTCAGAATAACAAGCGCCCGGCGCCGAGCCGCACTCTCGTCGTCATAGGTCGACTTCTCTTCTCCGCGCATCGTTCGAAGCTTTGCACACCAAGCGGCAAGCCGGAGGGTTGACAGAAGCCAAACGGCCGAACCTCCCGTTCAGAAACTGT
>CAZCUL010000523.1:0-5246 GCA_964501475.1 uncultured Verrucomicrobiota bacterium
CATCGTTCACCGGCTCGATCTCGATCCTGACCCAGACCGGTTCCGAGTCCAGTTCGCCGTCATTGGCTTTGAAGGCAAAGGCATCCTCCCCGTGATAATTGGTCGCTGGCCGATACACCACCTCCGGCGCCGTCCCGCTCAACACTCCGTTGGTGGGACCCTGGACGAGCGCATAAACCAGCCCGCTGCCCTCCGCATCCGACGCGTTCAGGACAATATTTGTTGGCGTATCTTCCAGAATCGATAGGTTCTGCCCAATGGCCACCGGCGGTTGATTAGCCAGGCAGGTGACCAAGCCCAGAAAGCGCGCTCGAATCCGGTTCTCCCGCGGCAGCGCATAACTGATCAACTCCACCCGCGCAAACGCCCCCACCCGGTAGGCCGCCCTCTCACCCTGGCCGCGCACCGCATCCCAGACCGGCACGACAAACTCGGTGCCGATCAAGGCATCCAGCCGCGCCCGCACCCTGGCGCTGTTGGCCACGCCTGGCCGGCCCTGAATCCAATCCCCCAGCGAGACGATTCCATCGGCCGGATCATCCGGGTTCACGTAGCTCGAGCTGTTCCCGGGCGCGGCCAGTGATTCGATCAGCGCCGGTTCGCTCGGGTTCCCGCCCCAGCTCAACCAGCCGAAGTTGCCCGGTTGTTCGCCCTGGAAAATATCCGGAAGCACTTCTCCGGGCGTCGCCTCCCGCACCACCTCCACAGGCAACGCCATCGGGTATAGCGCGCACTCTCCGGCGCCGCATAAAGGCGGGCCCGCAAACATCAAAACCAGCAACCATCCCGTCAGCGGCAGCCATCTCCCGACGGCGAGCCCACGCGTCAGTCTCCTTGTCATAAGTTGAAGCGAACCTCCCTTGACGGGCAAAAGGAAACGACCCCTCCCCAGAGTCAAAAGCTAAACAAATGCTGTTCCCATCCTCCCGCACCGAAGCACGCGCGGCGCAGATTAGAGACGACCCAAAACCTGTCAACGGAAAAAAATGGAAAATGAAAAAATAAATTGATTCGCGGCGCCGCGCATCTTTTGCAAGGCAGTTCGACGCGCTTTGACCTTTTGCCGTCTTGGGCGGCGCGGCGAGTCCAGGCATGCTGGAATGCTGGACATGCCCGTTGCCCTCCGAGCGGCTTTCGGCTAAAAGCGGGTCATGAAAACAAAGGCCCTCTTTCTCTCGCTGTTTATCTGGACCCTTCTCGCATCTGTATGCGCTTCGGATTTGCGTGGCGCCGACTTACAGCCGCCTCCGGGATTCAAGCCTCTTTTCAACGGGCGCGATCTTTCCGGCTGGTGGGGACTCGGGACGGAAGATCCGGCCAAATGGCGCGCACTCAGCAGCGAGGAACTGGCAAAAAAGAAGGAGGCCAGCCTCGAAGATGTTCGCCGGCACTGGACGGTCGAGGATGGCGTCCTGGTCAACGATGGGCATGGCTTATACCTCTCGACCGAAGAGGATTACGGCGATTTCGAATTGCTCGTCGAATACACGACGGTGCCGCGGGCCGATAGCGGGATTTATTTGCGAGGGATTCCGCAAGTGCAGATCTGGGATTCGACCGAGGAAGCAAAGTTCAAGATCGGCGGGGACAAGGGCTCGGGCGGTCTCTGGAACAACAGCGCCGGCGCGCCCGGGAAAGACCCACTGGTGCTGGCGGACAAACCCTTTGGTGAATGGAACAAGTTTCGCATTCTGATGGTGGGCGAGCGCGTGACCGTTCATTTGAACGACAAGTTGGTGGTGGACCACGCGCGCATGGAGAATTATTTCAATCGCAAAGGGCCCTCGCCGCGCACCGGGCCGATCCAGCTTCAAACGCATGGAGGCGAGATTCGCTGGAGGAACGTCTTTATTCGTGAGATTGCGTCCGAAGAGGCGAATCGCATTCTGGCGAGCAAGAATGGCGACGGGTTTAAGCGCATTTTTAACGGAAAGGATTTTACGGGCTGGGCCGGCCCGGTTGAGAATTACGAGGTGGTCGATGGCGCGCTTGTCTGCAAACCAGGCAAAGGAGGAACCATCCATACCCGGGATGAATATGGTGACTTTGTTGTGCGGCTGGAGTTCAAATTGCCGTCCGGCGGCAATAACGGTCTGGCGATCCGGTATCCGGGACAAGGGGACGCCGCTTACACTGCCATGTGCGAACTACAGGTGCTGGATAACACGGCTGAGAAGTATGGGAAGGTGGATCCGCGACAGGTTCATGGGTCTGCTTATGGAATGGCAGCCGCGCATGTGGGATATCTTCGGCCGGTGGGCGAATGGAATTTCCAGGAGGTCACTGTCGGAGGCCCGGCCATCAAGGTCGAGTTGAACGGGACGATCATCCTCGACACCGAGCTCAGCAAAATCAGCGAGTTCATGGGGGATCGCCCGCATCCGGGAAAGGATCGGGAGAGGGGCTATTTCGGATTTGCCGGGCACAATGACCCGGTGGCGTTTCGGGACGTGGAAATTAAGGTGAGGGGAGAGTGAGTGGTGAGTGGTCGTGCGCCGACGAGTCCCGCCTTCAGGCGGCGGGGCGCAGGCAGACATGATGATTATGAAAGCTTGCCGCGCGCCCGACAAGGCGAACGTCCCACCGGCTGAAGACGGAACTGCATGCGGTGGGGGGGGATTCAGCAGGGCATTGCTGAAGTCTGGTCTTGAAATGGTCTGGGGCTGTTGTTATATATTCATCGACGCTCCAGAGAACATTGACTGGCGACGGCTATCGCTATGCCCGCATCCGGCGGCTCCTCGACTCTAATTGAAGGGACGATGCGCGGTGACGGATTGAGGAAAAGCGGGTCTTTGGTTTCTGCGGAAGCCAACAGTGTGTCGGGGACATCGAGACCGAACTGGTTCGCCTAGTTGCAAAAGGGAGCAAGTCATGCTCTTTTGATATGTTTTCCCGTGCCTGCCTCGGTCAGCGTGGTTTGACTGCGGCGATGGAAGCGATGGCACAGATGTAGCTAAAAAGAACGTGATCACCGACTTGCGAAGCTGTTCATTCAAAACCACAGAAGTACTCTTTATGCGAAGCACCATTTCGAAAGCACTTAGCGTCGTTGCGCTGTCGTTACTTGGTTTAATGGGCCCCAAAGCCGCGGCTCAGGGCGATGTTGAATTGATCGATTATGACAGCGTGTGGAAGTTTTATGATCTGGGGTCGGAGCCGCCGGGCGCTTGGCAACAGCGCGTTTACAATGACTCATCCTGGGCTTCGGGTCCCGGGGCGCTTGGCTTTCCGAGCAACGAGAATTTGTTGGGCCTGGCCACCGTGCAAACTCCGATGAATCGCCATGTTCCGGGCAGCGGCAATACTCAACAAGTGATCACGTTTTATCTTCGTCATTCCTTTGTCGTGGGCACTATTTCGGAAGATATAGTGTTGGTTGCTTCGAATTTGGTGGATGACGGCGCCATTTTTTATTTGAACGGCGTGGAAGTGGCAAGCTTTGGGATGCCGCCCGGGGATATTGATTATACGAATACCGCCCTGAGGGGCGATGACGTTTTTAACCATGGCGTGGACTTCTTCGAAATCCCGGGAGAGCATCTGGTTGAGGGAACCAATGTCCTGGCGGTGGAGCTTCACCAGGGCAGCCAGGTAAGCAACGATGCCATTTTCGCGATGCGACTTTTGATGCGGTCCGCGCCGGCGCGGCCGATTCCGCTGGTGCCATTTTCTCATACCTGGCGTTACGAGGATTCCGGTATGAGTTTAGGCAGCGCCTGGAGAGAGGAGGATTACAATGATTCCTCCTGGGATTCGGGACCAGGACCTCTGGGCTTTGAGAATTCCGCTCTGCCGGTTCCACTATCGACAATGATCTCGAGCAATGGCATGATTACCTACTACTTCCGCACGACGTTTGATTTTAACCGTCATCCGCCGGACGTTGATTTGCTCTTCACAAACATGTTTGACGACGGTGGCATCATCTACTTGAACGGAGTTGAAGTTTTGAGAGTCGGCATGAACCCTGGGGGAGTGAGCTTTGGTACAGCGGCGGGGCGGACCGTAGGCAACGCTTCCACGGAAAACTTCACCATCCCGAGTGACGCCCTGAAGGTGGGCAATAATGTTCTCGCAGTTGAAATGCATCAAGTGAACACAACCAGCTCGGATTTGGTGATGGGCTTAAGTTTAACCGCCGTCTTTCCTGATCCGACCGAGCTCATGATTCTCTCTCAGCCCACAAATACCACTGTTGAAGAATTGAAGACCGCTACATTCAGCGTGGGCATTCTCGGGAAAGGGGGGCGCTATCAATGGTTCAAAGACGGCGTGCCAATCACGGGAGCAAACCGGCCTGTTTTAACCATCTCCAACGCCGCTCCATCGGACGCCGGCACCTACCACGTCATTGTAAGCAACGTCGTAAACAGCGTGACCAGTTCGGGGGCTATGCTGACCGTGATCGCGGACGTCTTCGGGCCCACGCTGGTTTTGGCGGATGGCACGTTGAACCAAAACACCGTGGTGCTCACTTTTTCCGAACGCGTTCTGGCATCGACTGCCACCAATCTGGCTAATTACCGGATTCTGACCGTGAGCACCCAGAGTCTGAGCATTTCCTCGATTGTGCTGACGAACAATGGCACTGCCGTTATTCTGACCACGGCGGCTCCGCGAAATCCCGCGACCAATTATGTGGTTGAAGTGAATAACGTTCGAGATCTTGCGCCGACATCAAACCAAATTGCTGCCAATAGTCGAATTCCCGTTCAGACACAGGTTATCATCGCGCGGTTTGACAGCGATTGGTTCTTCTACAATCCGATTCCGCCTATTGACGAACCTGATCTGGGCACGGCGTGGCGAGAGCAAAACTATCCTGATGAAGCCACCAGCTTTGGCCATGGCCCAGGGGCGTTTGTTTATGATCTATCCAATCAGGAGTTGCCGGTGCCGCGCGGCACCGCGCTTTCGCAGGGCGCCATTACCTCCTACTTCCGTTATCACTTTAACTTTCTGGGCAGTCCGGCCGGCGCCACACTCCGGCTTCGCCATGCGGTGGACGACGGCGCGATCTTTTATCTGAACGGCAAAGAGATTTTGCGCTATCGCCTGCCCGCTCAGGGAGTGAACTACATGACGCCAGGGTCGCCGGCGGTGGGTGCGGCCACCATTGTGGAAACGAACCTGCCGGCTGAGGTCTTGCGCTATGGGAGCAACATCCTGGCTGTGGAGGTGCATGGCACGGCGCAAAACGACCTTGATATCGTGTTTGGCCTGGAAGTGGAGGTCTTGATTGA
>CAZCUL010000524.1:0-4785 GCA_964501475.1 uncultured Verrucomicrobiota bacterium
GAAGCCCGAAGAAGCGCGTTCGTGGCAGCCAATGCGGAGGGCAGGCAGCTGGTTCTCCCTCTGGAGAATTGGGGAGTCATGGAATGCGCCCGGCTTGTCGGCGCTATCATTCACGCAGGGCCGGGCCGGAGCGCTCCGGGAATCGTCTTCCAGCATAGTCCGCTGCAGGAAAATCGCATGGCGCGAGACCAATGATCGCACTCCGGGCACGCATGGTTCTTCCCGTGAGTCGCCCGCCGATTGAAAACGGCGGGCTGCTGATCGACGGGAGCCGAATTCAGGCCGTGGGGCCGTGGAGAGAGCTGGCTGCTGATGCGAAAGGCCCCATCCAAGACCTCGGCGAGACGGTGGTTTTGCCCGGACTGATCAACGCTCATTGCCACCTGGACTACACGGCGATGGCGGGCCACATCCCAACCCCGAGGCATTTCACAGATTGGATCAAGGCCATCGTTGCGATCAAAAGCGCATGGAGCTATGCGGATTTTGCTCACTCATGGCTGACCGGAGCCAGGATGCTCATGCAGAATGGGGTCACCACCGTGGCCGACGTGGAGGCGGTGCCGGAATTGTTGCCGGAAATGTGGGCAGCCACGCCGCTCCGTGTGATTTCATTCCGGGAAATCATCCATTTAAAGGAGGGCTCAACGACGGCGGCAGTGGACCGCGTTTCCAACGAAATGGCGGCTCTGCCGGGCGCCGCAGGGCGGGTGGGCCTTTCTCCGCATGCCCCTTATTCAACCACGCCCGCAACCTTGCAAAGGTCCGCGACCCTTGCGCGTCAGCGACGCTGGTTGCTGACGACGCATGTGGCGGAATCCGAGGATGAGTTCGAAATGTTTCTCTACGGCCAGGGCCCGCTCTACCAATGGCTCAAAGGCCAGCGGAACATGTCCGATTGCGGCACGGGATCACCGGTCCGCCACCTTGAGCGCTGCGGTTACCTCGGTGTTAATCTGCTGGCCGTCCATGTAAACTATCTCTGGCGGGGCGACGCCGCGCTGCTGGCGAAACGCGGGGTCTCGGTCGTTCATTGTCCGCGAAGCCACGATTACTTCCGCCATCTCCTTTTCCCGGGAAGGGAACTGATGTCCGCGGGGGTGAATATTTGTCTCGGGACGGACAGCCTGGCCAGCGTCGCCAGGCGACGCGGACGAAAGCCCGAACTCGATCTGTTCGATGAAATGCGCCTGCTGGCCAATCGGGCTCCGGAATTATCACCGGCTACGATTTTGAAAATGGCGACGGTAAACGGCGCAGCGGCTTTGCACCGGCAGGGCGAACTGGGCAGCTTGAATGCCGGCGCATTGGCGGACCTGCTTGTCTTGCCGTTTACCGAGGGGTCGGCGGGCGCCCACGAAGCAGCCATTCATCATAGCGGACCAGTGATGGGGTCGATGATCGGCGGCCAATGGATCATCCCGCCAGTCGGAAAGTAGTTCCCTTCCCAAGTGGCGCCAGGTGGCAAATGAGTAGGAATGAGTAGGAATGCAGTGTTGACTCCCGCCGGCAATCTGTTTACACGTTGCGTTGGTCGGCGAAAAGAACCAGTGGTGTCGGTGTCAGTTAGACAGGGTGTTGGGACCCGGCTTAGGTGCGGGTCGGCACTTGGAACCTTCCAGGAGGGATCTCCCCACTCCCAGTTTTTTGGCTGATCAAATCAACCCCAGTTATGAATGAAGCACGATTGTTCGTTGGTAACCTCTCCTACCAAACGGCAGAGCAGGACCTGCAGGAGTATTTCTCTCAAGCGGGCACTGTCAATGCAGTCAGCCTCATGATGGACAAATTCACCGGGAAATCCCGCGGCTTTGCTTTCGTGGAATTCGCCCATGCCGCTGATGCTCTCCGCGCCGTGGAAATGTTCAACAACAAGGAGTTTCAGGGTCGCGCCCTCACTGTGAACGTGGCGCGGCCGCGGGAAGATCGACCGCCTCAACAAGGCTCGTATCGCGACCGCGCCCGTTAAGCGATTATCGCTCGCCGTGTTTTGCGCGGCCCGGAGACCCGGGCCGGCCCTTGTCGGTTCGCAGCTTCCGCAGCGAAGCGCCGAATTCCCATATCGTCAGGCTGAACACTTGACCGCAAACCCCGCCCGCACTGCTCCACCCCGCCGTTGTGGGCCGTGGGCGGAGCGCTTTCCATTGCCGGCATTGCCACTCCCTTCGATGCTTTTCGGATTATTCGCTGCCGGGCTTTGCCGCCGCGCGCGGTTCTGCGGCTTTCGCGGGCGGCTTGGCCGGCGAGGCAGGCGTCGTGGCCCAATAGCGATAATCGATGTCCGGGAAAATGTTGTCCATGGCTTCCAGGCGGCCGAGCCAGACTTCGTCCACGCGGGTATTCGTAAGCTGCTCGTGCAAGGCGATGAAGCGGATGAGGTGATCTTTGACGCGGCGCCGGGCGTAATCGGGACTGGTGCCGGTGCGGAGGATGAAGGGCCAATCGCTGGACTGAGCCAGAAGAAGCTCGCGGGCCGCCTGCTTGAGCGCCCGTTCGTTCAGGCCCTCGGCTTTCGGATAGCGATCGGCCAGGCTGGTCATTCGTTCCTGGGCGATGGCCAGGTGCGGATAAATCCATTGGTTGGTTTCGTTGAGCCACACTTTCCAATAGCCTTCCTCTCCCCAACTCGATGCGCTCGGCGTCGCGACCTGTTGAGTGGGATAACGGCGAAGGTACTCCATGGGAGTGATCAGCTCGACGGTGCGCTGGTCGTAGATGATTTTCCGCAGCACATAATCCAGGAACTCAGGGCCCTCGTACCACCAATGGCCGAAAAGCTCTGTGTCATACGGCGAAAGCAGGAGCGGCGGGCGGTCCATTAAACCGGCCAGGTGTCGAGCCTGATTGAGGCGCGCCTCCAGAAAATGGGCCGCATGTTCGCCCGCCGTCCAGAGGGCGCCGTTGCGATCATACACACGCTTTTCTTCACCGGGACCGGTGATGCAGTGGTATTTGATGCCGGTAAAGCTGCGCTGGCCTTCCGCCGGCATGTAGGCCTTCAAGTAATCGTAGTCCAGGTCGAAGCCGACATCGCGATAGAAATCGCGGTAACGATGATCGCCCGGATAACCTTCCTTTTTGCTCCAGACCTGGCGCGCGGATTCCAGGTCGCGTCCGAAAGCTGCGATGCCATTGGGGGTGAAGACGGGCGCAAAGACGCCATAGCGTGGCCGGGGACGGGCGTAAAGCACCCCATGGGTATCCATGCTGAACCAGCGAATCCCGGCTTCCTGAAGCACCCGCTCGACGCCCTCCGTGTAGGCACATTCGGGCAGCCAAAGGCCGCGCGGATCGCGTCCAAAGCAAGTGCGGTAATGATCGCGCGCCACCAGTATCTGGGCTCGAATGGAAGGGGAATGTCCGGCCAGCAGCGGCAGGATGGCGTGGGTGGCGGCGGTGGTAATGATTTCGACTTTTCCGGCATCCTGAAACTTTCGGAACGCGCCCACCAGGTTGCGGCCATAGCTCTCATAGGTATCGCGCAGTGAAAGGAAGCGCTGATGATAGAATCGGGCCAGGGAATGGAACGGCGCGTCCCAGTGGGTCCGATGCACCTCCTTTTCAGCAAACTCGATGCGATGACTCAGATAGCGCCAATAACGCTCCTGCAAGAGCGGATCCAGCAACATCGCGCAAAGCGTCGGCGACAGGGTCAACGTGAGCCGCGTCTCCATCCCATCGTGCAACCAGCCGTCCATCACCTGAACGAGAGGCAGATAGGATTCGGTGATGGCCTCGTAGAGCCAGTTTTCCTCGAGGAAATGTTCGTGCTCGGGATGGCGTACGAAGGGCAGGTGCGAATGAAGGACGAGGGCGAGGTATCCTTGCATCGAGGGCGCTAAGGACGTTTATGGTGGCGACGCTTCTCCGGCGAGAGCGGCCGCTCCGGGAGGCTTGGGGATTCCGTTCGCCGACTCATGATTCCGTTCAAACGTCGGGGCGCGCTTGCGATCAGGTCACGTGCTGCGCCAGCGGCGGTTTCAGGTTGGGGTCCTGGGGATGTTTCCCCACGTCGCCGTGGTAGCGTGTGCCGCGTCCAAATTGCAGTTCCGCGGCGCGGCGGTCTTCTCCGTCGGCCGAGACGGCCACTGCGGGGAGGTCGTATTTGCCGTCAGGCAAAGCGAAACGATAACTGAAGGTCCCATCCGGGCGGAGCTTGATTTGCCGGCCGCCGATGGTGACCTTGGCATCCGGTTTGGTGGCGCCGTAGATGATGAGTTCGGCATTGACGTTGAACCAGAACTCTTTCTCTCGTTCGGGTTGTCCGTAGGGACTGGCAAAACTGGAAACCGCCAGACTCCAGGATCCTGGGATGGAGAATTGCCCCAAAGCCAGCGAGGAGATTTCCTGTTCGAACTGGCGGCGGATGACCTCGGTAATTTCGAGTGAACCCATCCAGACACGGCGAGTGGCATCGCGCGTGACGATCTCCGCCAGAGCGCGCTTTTGCTCGTCAGTCCAGCGCCCCGAAGCAATCGCCTGGGCGTCGGGCAGGCCCCGATGCCCGCTCGCGCGAAGTTGCTGGATGGCTTCCATGAGCGGGACATGATCCGCCACCGCCGTCCGCACGAGATTAAGGAGGCGGTCGAACTCGAGGTCGTGGGGCAGCGTCTCGAACGTGACCGAAAGATCCTCCGACATGGAGTCCGGCGGTGTCACAGTGCCCGTCGAAGTGGAGATGGTGACCCATTGGCCGTCGCTGCGCTGATAATAACCGATCTCGGCCACGAACTTGGTGCCGGGCAGGCCGACATTGACGAACCAGTTGCGCGACTCGGGATGCAC
>CAZCUL010000525.1:0-8973 GCA_964501475.1 uncultured Verrucomicrobiota bacterium
GTGGCGCCCAGAAACCTCTTCGACCTGCGACCTGATTTACGTGCACTGAAGCTGCTCGTTCAACTTAAGGAAAGGAATGCTCACGCGATTTTCGGCGCCATCGCCGCCGAACTGGCCCGAGACGGCATCGAACTCATTTCGGCGGTTCCATGGCTCGAACCGTTGATGCCACCACCGGGCTTTCTCATAGGGCCGCCCCTGGGGGATAGCAAGAAGCGCGATGTAGAATTTGGCTTTCGCATTGCCAAGGAAGTCTCCCGCCTGGAGATTGGCCAGACGGCGGTTGTAAAGGACGGCACGGTGCTCGCGGTGGAGGGCTTCGAAGGCACGGATGAATGTCTCAAACGTGGAGGGGCACTGGCAGGAGCGAAAGGTGGCGCAATTGCGGTAAAAGTAGCCAAGGAAAATCACGATTTGCGATTCGATATACCGTGTGTCGGCGAAGGAACGGTGCAGACATGCATACTCGCCAAAATCGGTCTTCTGGCCATTGAAGCAAAAAGGACATTGCTCCTCGATCATGACGAGGTTCATCGGCTGAGCCGCAAGCACGGGATTTCTGTATTAGCTGTCGAAAAAGGCGAAAATGGCAGGCCGCCATGAGAAACTAATCCGCTCCTGCCCCGCTTGTTTGAGGGATATTTTCAAGGCAGCTGCGGACGGTTTGGGCAAGACTGTGAGGGCGGTATGGCTTCTGCAGGAAATTAACACCTTCGATCAGGCCGTCCATCTCATCGCCGAGCAAGTCCGCGCTGTAGCCACTGGTATAAATGACTTTCAGTTCTGGTTTTTGGGTCCGAAGACGATCAGCCAAGGCGCGACCTGTGACCCCTTCCGGCATCACCATGTCGGTCAGGAGCAGGTCAAAGCTTGCCTTCTCTTTTTCCCAAACTTGAATAGCTTCCACGCCGTTTGAGGCGGTGGCGACATCATACCCATATCGCTGTAGAATGCCATACACAAGAGAGCGCAAACTTGGTTCGTCCTCGACAATCAAGATTCGCTCGTTCTTCCCGGGAGGGATGCAGGGGTTTTGGTTGCGAGCCACGTGAGTTGTGGCTTTGCTTGCCTGAAGAAAGATTCGAAAGGTGGTTCCTTGCCCGGGTTGGCTTTTTACATCGATCCAACCATTCTGCTGTTTGACGACGCCATAAACCGTGGCCAAGCCCAAGCCAGCTCCCTTGCCGACTCCCTTGGTCGTAAAGAATGGCTCAAAAATCCGGTTCATGGTGGCAGCATCCATACCAACGCCGTTATCCTGAACACTGAGGCAGACAAAATTGCCGGGACGTGCCTCGGTGTGCTCCTGGACATAACCCTCGTCGATCTGCTGAATGTTCGTTGCGATTTCCACGACTCCGCCCTGAGGCAAGGCGTCGCGCGCATTGGTGACCAGGCTCATGATCACTTGCTCCATCATTGCCGGGTCGGCCTGAACCATGGGCAGATCTGGCATGACCCGGAGCTTAAGATTTATGCGTTCGCCCAGCAGTTGTCGCAGCACATGAGCCAGCCCTTCAGCCATTTCATTTAAACTTAGAGTTTTTGGATGCATAACCTGCTTGCGACTGAAGGCGAGGAGCTGTCTTGTAAGCGTCGCTGCGCGTTCTGCGGCCACCGACACGCTTTCCAACGCAGCGGTGCATTTACGGTCGAGCTCTGGATTAGCCAGCAGCAGACTCGTGTGGCCTTGCACGATTGTCAGGATGTTATTGAAGTCATGAGCCAATCCCGCCGCTAACCGCCCCACGGCCTCCATTTTCTGGTTCTGGCAGAGTTGGGACTCCAAGTTGAGGCGCATCATCATGTCTTGAAACACGACAAGCACACACGGATCGTCCATAACATCGAGCCGGTTCATCCAAGCCAATGTGTGCCGAACTGGACCCGGTTTGCTACGCAAACGGCATTCGACATTGCCTAAAGAACCAGAGTCAGCCAAATGATCGAGCAATCGTCTCCGCGCGGCGGCACTTTCCCACAGTCCCAACTGAAGATCGCTTCGAGCCAGGAGCTCTTCTCGGCTGAAGCCGGTTAAACCGAGGAAGCTGCGGTTCGCCTCCACGAATTGGCCGCTCTCCACGCGAAACACCCCCAGCCCTACCGGTGCCGAATCGAATGCCTGCTGGAACAATTCGGACGTCACTCTGGCCCGGCGACTGTCCTGGCTGTCGCGATTCGACATTGTTGAATTGACAGGCTTAGAGCTTGCACCGCAATTGTTCGGACATCGCTTTCCTGTAATGGCTCCTTGCAGGAGGATGCGGTCGATCCTCTCGTCCAATGTGAACCAATCCGACGCATCTCGTGTTGAAATTTCCCGCTCCGATGGACCTTCAGCCAGTTTCTTATTCACTCTTTGCAGGTGATAACGGGTTAGCTGGCGATTAAAGAAGAAGGCGATCATAAAGAGTCCCGCACCCAGGACGGCGGAGGCTGAAAAGAGCGAGATGCCTCCAAGTTCTCCGTAAAAGACTTTAGTCAGAAGAACTGTTAACCCGGCGAAAGCCAGGCCGGATAGGCCAACGAAGGAAAGAATTGTGGCAAAAAAAACATCCCGGCGCTTAGTCATCATGATGCTGATGTTAATCTTCGGATGTTTAAGGATACCCCTCAAATTACCTCCAGTACACCCGCAATTAAGGACGTAGGAGCTGTCGAAAAGATGCCATCCCTCTGTCGCGTCGGCCAAAGTGAGCCTTCGATTGTTGTCGCCGCAAAGCTGCGTCAGAAGGACGGGCCGTTCTGCATAGGTACTCCTGGCGTTTACGTTAGAAGCTTTATCGCCTGCTGCCGTCGCGCCCAACTACCTCGATAGCGTCCCACCTCGAAATGAACCACTACAGAAAGCCGCGCATTCAGAGCCTCGCGTTCAGAATAGAGGGTGGCGTTCGGCTTGCACCGGCGAAAGCTTTGCCGACAATCGCCGCTCCCGAAAGGCAAGAAGAATTGCGGTTGTTATCAACAATGAAGCGATCAGCACTCGATCACACATATCATTCTGGGTTCAATGATACTGTTCTTCTCTTGGGCGAAAGAAGCGATTCCTTGCTCTCAATCGCTGTGAAACGAGGGCCAAACGAGGCTTTTGCGGGTGTGAATCTTCTTTTTTATTGCCACGACTTCTTTTAAAACGTGCGGCCACTCATGCCAGAGTATCGAACCAGTCCGGCACCAAGCGCCGAAATGCCCCGGGGCATTCCTTACATTGTAGGCAATGAAGCCGCCGAGCGATTCAGCTATTACGGGATGCGCACCATCCTGGTGGTGTTTATGACGCGCTACCTTATGGGGAAAGACGGAGAGCTGGCGCCGATGGATGAGGAAGATGCGAAGTCCTATTACCATCTGTTTTTGTCGGCGGCATATTTTTTCCCGTTGCTGGGCGCCATTCTTTCAGATGTGTTTCTCGGCAAATACCGCACCATCATCGGTCTTTCAATCGTCTATTGCCTCGGACATTTGGCGCTGGCCGTGGATCAGACGCGGCTGGGGTTGGCAGTGGGGCTTGGGGCGATTGCAATCGGGTCCGGGGGGATCAAACCGTGCGTGAGCGCACATGTGGGCGATCAATTCGGCGCCATGAACAAGGGTTTGCTGACGAAGGTTTATGCCTGGTTCTATTTCTCGATCAATCTAGGTGCCTTTATCTCGTCGCTGCTGACGCCATGGCTGCTCGAGGATCTGGGGCCTCATGTGGCGTTTGGTGTGCCGGGTGCGCTAATGCTCATAGCCACTTGGGTCTTTTGGCTGGGCCGTCGCAAATTTGTCCACATTCCGCCAGGTGGAAGGGTATTTCTTACCGAAACGCTCAGCTCGGCAGGATTGGTGGTGATGCGGCGCCTGGGGGCCATTTACATTTTCGTGGCAGTTTTCTGGTCGCTCTACGATCAAACGGGCTCAGCCTGGGTATTGCAGGCGGAAAGAATGGATCTCAAGTGGCTGGGTATCGAATGGCTTCCGGCGCAGATACAGGCGGTTAACCCTATCCTTGTACTAATTCTGATCCCGCTCTTCACATATGTGGTGTATCCCGCCCTGAATTCAGTTTACCCGCTGAGCTCCACGCGCAAAATGGCTATCGGCTTCTTCGTGATGATTCCCTCGTTTCTGATCACGGCCTGGATCGAATCGCGCATTTCTGCCGGTGACAAACCCAGCATTGGTTGGCAGTTCCTGGCTTACGTGTTTCTGACCGGCGCGGAGGTGATGGTTTACCAGACCGGACTGGAATTTTCCTACACGCAGGCGCCGCGCCGGATGAAGTCGTTCATCATGTCGTTCTTTCTGCTGACCGTTTCCCTGGGGAACGCATTTACGGCGCTGGTCAATTCTCTGATCCAACGACCGGACGGAACGAGCCGATTGGAAGGCGTCTGGTATCATCTGTTTTTCGCGGGTCTGATGGGCGTTGCCGCGGCGCTGTTTCTCTTTGTGATTCGGGGCTATCGGGAACGCGCGTTTCTTCAAGGTGAGGATGAGACGAACTGAGCTCTCGGCAAGTCTCGCTCGGCACCCGCACGCCGAACGCAAATAACAATCCGCGCGTTTCTATACCGCCCTCTGACGGGTCTCAAGCAATGATAGGCCGAACCACCTTGCCATGCACGTCCGTGAGCCGGTAACGGCGGCCCTGATGTTTAAAAATGAGCTTCTCGTGATCGACGCCTAATTGGTGCAAAAGGGTCGCCTGGAAATCGTGCACATGAACCGGATTCCTGGTCACGTTGTAGGAGAAGTCATCGGTTTCGCCATGGGAAAAACCCGGTTTGAATCCGCCGCCCGCGATCCACATGGTGAAACAGCGCGGGTGGTGGTCTCGTCCGTAATCGGTGGGAGCCAATTTGCCTTGTGAATAAGCGGTGCGGCCAAATTCGCCGCCCCAAACCAGGATCGTATCTTCGAGCAAGCCCCGCGACTTCAAATCGAGCACCAAAGCCGCGCACGCCTGGTCGGTCTTCGCGGTCTCGCGGCGAATGCCGTTGGGCAAACCGCCGTGATGGTCCCAACCTTGGTGGTAAAGCTGAATGAAGCGCACGTCACGCTCGGCCAGCCGCCGGGCCAGCAGACAATTGGCCGCAAAGGTGCCGGGTGTGCGCGCGTCCGGACCATACAGGTCGAGGACATGCTCCGGTTCCGCGGATACACCCATGACCTCCGGCACGGACGTCTGCATCCGAAACGCCATTTCGTATTCGGCCACGCGCGTGTTGATCTCCGGATCGCCCAGATCCTTGAACTGCAACTCATGCAATTCATCGAGGCGGTCGAGCATTTTGCGCCGGCTTTCGGCGCTTATTCCTGGCGGATTGTTCAGGTAGAGCACGGGATCTGTGCCCGCTCGAAACTGCACCCCTTGATGGATGGACGGCAAAAAGGCATTACCCCAAAGCCGGGCGTAGAGCGGCTGATCGCTGGTGGCATTGCGCGAAATCAAGACCACGAACGTCGGCAGGTTCCGGTTCATGCTGCCCAACCCATAGCTGAGCCATGAACCCATGGATGGCCGTCCCGCCTGCTGCGAGCCGGTCTGGAAAAAGGTAATGGCCGGATCATGATTGATTGCCTCGGTATGGAGAGATTTTACGAAGCAAAGGTCGTCCACGACCTTGGCGGTATAAGGCAACAGCTCGCTCACCCATGCGCCACATTGTCCGTGTTGCTGAAACTTGAAAATCGACCCGGCCAGCGGCAGCGAGGCTTGGAAAGCGGACATCGTAGTCAACCGTTGTCCCATGCGAACCGACGCGGGCAGTTCCTGGCCATGCAACCTGTTCAGCGCAGGCTTATAATCGAACAAGTCCATTTGCGACGGCCCGCCCGACATAAACAGATAGATGATTCGTTTCGCCTTGGCCTGAAAACTCGGGAAATCGGGCAGACCTGCACCTCGCGCGGTCTGGCCACCTTGAGCGTTCACCAAAGTGCCCAATGCCAGGCTACCCAACCCCAGGCCCATTCGAGAGAGGAACTCACGGCGATTCTGAGGCCAAATCGGCGTCGGCCCGGTGCAAAGGGGAGACTGTCGTGAAAGAGGCATCATCGTTTCATGACTGCTTCATCGAAGTTCATTATGGCGTTTGCCAAAGCCGTCATCGCAGCCACTTCGGCGCCGTCGAGTGATACATCCGCCTGGGATTCACCCACGGTTTGTAAAAGATGGGCGCTCTGGCTGTCCTTCCGAAACAATAGCAATTGCTCTTTATAAAGCCTCTGCAAGACTTCCTGCTCGGCGTCGGTCGGATGCCGGCCAGTCAAGCGCCTGAACATAAAAGTGATTCGGTCGTGCACCTCCGAAGCGCCTTCACGAAGCGTGCGTTCAGCCAGTTTGCGAGCGGCTTCGATGAATTGCGCATCGTTTAGCAGGACCAGCGCTTGCAGCGGCGTGCTGGTGGTCTGTCGCCGCGCTGTACACACATTCCGCTCCGCGGCATCGAAGGTCGTCATCATGGGATGCGGTGCGCTCCGCTTCCAATACGTGTATAGGCTGCGGCGATAGAGCCCGGCGCCCTTGTCCGGTTTGTATTTCCACGCTGTCGATTTCTCCTCCCATAGACCTTCGGGCTGATATGGTTTCACGCTCGGTCCGCCAATCTTCTGCACGAGCAAGCCGGCCGAGGCCAAAGCATGGTCGCGGAGCATTTCGGCGGTCAAACGATTCTTCGGACCGCGGGCGAGCAAATCGTTCTCAGGGTCAAGAACCAGCAACTCCGGGCTCGCACGAGAACTCTGCCGATAGGTCGCAGATATCAGAATCAGCCTTTGCAGAGCCTTCAAATCCCAACCCGACTCCACAAAATGCTTCGCCATCCAATCGAGCAGTTCCGGATGGCTCGGCAAAGCGCCCTGGCTTCCAAAGTCCTCGGCCGTCTCCACCAACCCACGGCCAAAAAACATCTGCCAGTAACGGTTGACGATCACGCGGGCTGTCAGTGGATTCATCGGGCTCACCAGCCACTGGGCCAATCCAAGCCGGGTTGGTGCCCGATCATCCCACATGCCCGAAATATTCTCGGGTGGGCCCGGTTGAACCTCTTCGCCGCGTGCATCATAGCTGCCGCGCTTCAGCACATAAGTAGGCCGCGCCACGGGCAGGTCGCCCATGATCATAATCTCACGGATGCGATTGATCAGGTCGTTCTCCTGATCGCGCAATTTCTTCAGTCTGGCCATTTCTGCGGCAAAGCCTTCGTCGAAGTTAGCCAGATAGTAGTCGAATAATTCCGGATCGCCTGGATCCCGAGCCGGGCTCACCGCCTCCCCGTTACAAACCCGCGCCATTTCAATCGCCGTCAGCATTCGGTCAAATACCTTCAACTCGTCCACTCGCCCCTCCTTGAACCCGCGCCCGCGAAAGCGAGCCGCCAGCTTCAGCGGGACATCGTTGCGAAAATCCTTGAAAAGGTTGTCTTTGATCACCGCGACTGGAACGAGCCGTCCGTTCACATGAAGCTTCAAGCCGCTGCTGCGGCTCGATCCATCGTAGGTAACCCCCACTTGCACCCATTCACGCAACGGGAGCTTGTCATGAGTGATCACTTTAATCGCATTGCCCGGCCAAAAATGCACCAGGGCAAAACTCACCTTCCCGGCTTCCAGAACGAGTTGGTACCCGTGATAACCAGCGTCCGAACCGGCCTGCTGATGGTGTAGCACCACGATCTCGTCGTCCTCCTCCGGAATGTTCAACCAAAGCGAAAACGAGAACGGGTCGCTTCGCCTGAACGTCCCCAGCTTGTCAATGCTCATGGCGTTTTCGCCATCGAAGAGGAGTGCTTGTCCGGCCTTGCCCGGCACGGCTTGTGGATTGTCCAAAAGCTTTCCTGGATAGTTCGTGCCGACGAGATTGGGCGCTTCGTTGCGCGTGATTTCGTCAAACGAGTAGTGCGCGATCAGCCCCGCCACCGGCGGCAACGGCGGGGCAGATTCAAGCCACTCGGCGAAGCCTGCTTTGGCGCGATCGCGATATCCGATCAACATACGTTCTCTTTCCCGAATGGCGCGCTTACGCTCGATGTGTTCCCGCTCCTGCGCTTCATTTTCGAACAGCAGCAAGGTCGGGCTCGGAATCGCATCGGTGAAATGCGAATAGAGCCCGGACTCCTCGGTGGAATTGAAGAAGGCGAACAGGCGGTAATAATCCTTCTGCGAAATCGGGTCGTATTTGTGGTCGTGGCAACGCGCGCATTCCATCGTGAGCCCCAAAAAGGCGCCGGCCATGGTATGCACCCGGTCGGCCACATATTCGACCCGGAATTCCTCATTGACGCTGCCACCCTCGTTAGTCTGCCGGTGCAGCCGATTGAAAGCCGTGGCCAGTCTTTGCTCGTGTGTCGCGCCGGGCAGCAGGTCGCCCGCGATTTGCCAAATGATGAACTCATCGAAAGGCAGATTGGCATTGAAGGCACTAATGACCCAGTCGCGCCAGGGCCAAAGATGATTGAAGCGGTCGGCCTGGTAGCCGTAAGTGTCGGCGTATCGCGCGACGTCCAGCCAGTCTGTGGCCATACGTTCGCCGCGCGATGGCGAAGCCAGCAAACGATCGACCACGCGCTCATAAGCCTGCGGAGAATTGTCCGCCAGAAACGCGTCGATTTCCGCAATGCCGGGCGGCAATCCGGTAACATCCAGGGTCGCCCGACGGATCAGGCGCTCTTTTGTCGCTTCGGGTGATGGTCGCAAGCCCTCTTGTTCCAACCGAGCCAGAACGAAGTAATCAATCTCATTGCGCGGCCAGCTTTGTTGTGTCAGCGGCGGTGGATTCACAGCTCGCACTGGAATAAATGCCCAGTGCTGTTTCCATTCCGCGCCCTGCTCGATCCACCGACGAATCAGGGCGATCTCATCCCTGCTGACCGAGAGATTCGATTCCGGCGGCGGCATCTTTTCAGCCGGATCGCTGTGGGTCAGGCGGCTGATCAGTTCGCTTTTTGCTGGATCACCGCGCTTGATGACGAATTTCCCGCCCTCGAT
>CAZCUL010000526.1:0-4286 GCA_964501475.1 uncultured Verrucomicrobiota bacterium
TGATGCGCTGCAATTCGCGGTCTTCGAGATTCCCGCCGTAACCACGCTCCACCGTCAGGCTGTTCGGGAATACGTTCGTCAACAGCCGGCCGGAAGCGCCGTCGTAAGCGTACGTGAAAGTGCCCAGCGCGTTGGTTTCGCTGACGACGCGGCCCGCGGCATCATAGTTCATCCTCATCGCGACGCCGTTGATGGCGGTGGCAATGCGCCGCCCGAGTTCATCGTACGCGTAAGTGATCGTGTCGTTAATCAGCGGGCCATCCACGCTGGCCAGTTGATTGGCACCCAACGTCGGCGTGCTCGTGACGGGGTGATACGAATACAGGGTGGTGCCGGTGCCATCGGTCATTGAGGCGCGGCGTTGGTAATCCGGGTCGTAGGTGTAGCTGACTCCTGGCGTCGGAATGGCAGCGTTGAGATAGGCCGTGGATTTGAGCGTGTCGTCGCGGTTGTAGGTGAACTGGCTGATCTGCCCTTTTTCGTCAATCACCTGCCGCACCCGGCTGCTGGCGCTCTCGTAAAGGTATTGGACTTGCGAGCCATCTGCATATTGCTTGGCGGTGACTCGACCCTGCACGTCCGTGTGCCAGGTGGTGGTGCGGCCCATGGGATCGGTCAGGCTTTTGATTGAGCCGCAACGGCACCAGTCAAAGAGCGTCACCCGGCCCAATGGATCGGTCTTCTTCTTCATCTGCCGCACGTTGTCGAACTCGAACAGCGTCTGCCGTCCCGCGCGATCCTTCACAGTGGCCACATCCAAACGGTCGTGGGTGAACTGCTCGAACGTGCCATCGGGATGCGTGATTTTGATGAGCCGGTCCATGTCGTCGTGCTCGAACATCAGCGTGTAACCGCTCACATCGGTCTTGGTTTGCATCCGGCCCAACGCATCGTACGTGGCCGTGATCACATCATTCGTTCCCGGCAGCGGTCCATCCACGGCGATGAGATAGCCGTTGGTGTCGTAGGTGTAAGTCGTCGTCTCGCCTTTGGGATTGGTTTCGGTGAGCAATTGGCCGCGCGCGTTGTAGGTGAAGGTGTTGGTCTGGCCGGCGGCGTCCACCGTGGTGAGCGGCTGGTGTTGCGCGTTGTAGGTCATGCGCCCGAGCAACTCGTTGTTTCCGGCCCGGGTTTGGCGGACTTCCAGCAGATCAATACCGTTGCTCGCATAGAGATAACTGAAAGTCCGCCCGATGGGATCAATGGAATTGGTGACGTGGCCGAAACCATTGTAGGCGTAGGTGTAGAGCTGGGTGGTGCCATCGTCGAGCACGCGGCCAATCTTGGTGGGGCGGCTGCTGGTGCCGGGAAATGACGCGCCAAAGCCCTGGTCGTAATGGTACCAAACGCGCCCCTCCAGCGCCTCTTTGGTGCTTTCGAGAATGCCTGCCGTCGTCGCGTTGTCCTTGTGCAACCAGTGATAGAGCCTGGCCTTGGTGTAATCGCCATAGCTGGTCGCGCAGGCGGTCCGACTCCAGTAAAAGGTATTACAGGTTTGCATCAGATGCCCATCGTTCACCACCGCCATGCCGGCCGGCACGCTGGACGGCGGATCGGGTTGTTGTGGGATGGCGTGTTGGTTGTATTCGACGCGGTCGCGGCTGCCGTCGGCATAGACGGTTTCCAACGAACGGGTCGTGCCGCTTGAGGATGCAACGAAGGTGTTCGTGCCGTAAGGCGTGATGAGCGCATTGATGAAGTCTCCAGTTCCGGCGTAAGTAAACTTTGAGGACAACCCGATAACATCCGTGATGTTCGTCAAGCGGCCGACTCCGTCGTACGCGAATGTGGCGAAACGTCCGAAGGGATCGGTCACGTGCGTGATCTTGTAAATGTCATTCGTGTTGCCGTACGTCAGGGTGGTGACCTGGCCGCTGGCGTCCGTGATGGCCGCGAGGCGCAGATTGCCATCGTACGTCAGCGTCACGGCGTTGCCGAAAGCGTCCAGGATCTGCGTGAGGAAAACTTTGCGGGTCGTGCCACTGGCGCCGTCCGATTGGCTGAAGATCGCCTTGGAGCCGTTGCCGGAAAGCAGTTCGTAACTGGCCGGGCCAGTCCGTTTGAGCCGCGTTTGGTCGAATTGCTGGAAGACAAACGTTTGCGAACTGGCGTTGAAGCCGGTGAAGGTGCGCGTGCCGCCGCCCATGACGTAATACGTCACGTCCGCAAGGGTGTTCGAGGGGTTGTCGGTAATGTAAGAAATCCAATCGCAGGTCCACTTGGGCCCGAAGTTGGCGTAGGAGAAGTTGGCCGGCTGAAAGGCGTCGCGCTGGCTGTAACGAACGGTGAACTCAACCGATGCCCCGATCGGCGGGGAGTAACCGACGGGCGTGTCCATGATGTTCAAACTGACGAGCATGAGATGAACGCGGGAGACGGCCATTCCTTTAGGAGCGGGGCCGCTACCCGGCCCAGCAGGGCCACCGGGCACGGGGAAGGGAGGAGGGGTGGGGCCACAGCCGCCAGCACTGCAATCGCTTCCTCCCGTTGCGCCATCACATGGGCCAGTGGGGCCGGGATCGCTAAAGCTCGTGTGTCCCTTGCCCCAGACCGATGCGCCTTCTTTGGCGTCCACGGCGCGCCACCCGCGTGGGAGGTTGCCTGGTGGAATGAGAAAGTAACCGCTGGTCTCGGCTTCCAGCGCAGCCCTGGTCGCCCACACGGTGTTGCCGAAGGTCGGGTCTTCCAGCAGATACCGGTCGCCGTCCTGCCGCACCAGCGCCGCATAATGGCCGACCTTCCAATGCACGACGGAGGGGATGATGAATGCGCCCCTCACCCCATCCCTCTCCCCATCGGATGGGGAGAGGGTGTCCGAAGGACGGGTGAGGGGGTCACGAAACGCCATCTGAAAATTCAGCCCAACCTTCTGCGAGAGTCCCGCCACTTGTGGGAGCGAGCACCCTTGTTGTGTCGAGGGAAAATCCCGAATCTCCGTAAGCGCGTTCGTCGGCGCCGAGGCCAAGCGACCCGGTTCTGACAGGAGAATTTGCTGCAACGCATACGGCCCGCACTTGAAGGAAATCTCGGGCTTGTTCTGCATGTTCCAAAGCCCCTCCCCCGCGCCAGTGATTCGCTCCGTCGCCGCGCCAACGAAGCCGCGGCCCTCGACTGATTTCAACAACGCCTCCAGTTCCGTCATCCGCCCCAGCCGCGCATACATGTAAGCGAGTTCGCCCACCGCACGATCGGCGATAGCCCTGCCTCTGTGATCGGTGGCATCCTTCGCCAGCGGCCAGGCCTTTTCCCACGCCTCCAGCGCGAGGGAGTAATGAGCGGTGTTGTAGTATTCCAAGCCCAGGCTGGTGAGCAACGCCGCCCGCCACGGCGACTGGGGATGCCTTTCCAAGAACGCTGTGAGGCTGGCAAAGTCATCCGGTCCGCTGCGTTTCGCGTAATCGAGCAGCGCAACAGCCAGCGCGGCATTCTCGTCGGCACTGGGTTCGCCGCCAATCGGCACGAGCGGCTCCTCGAACACTCGGGCGCGGAAAAACTCCTGCACCGTCGGCTTTGCCGAAAACTCCAGTCCTGGTCGCGGCGGCGACACTTTGGGGAGCGTGCGATTAGGGATCCGGACTGCGACCTCGGCGCGGATTTCGTCTTTGGACAGGTTGGATGGGCTCGCGGTTGGTTGGGCGACAGAATTTATTGAAAAGCCGGACATCGCCAGAATTGTCACGAACGAACAAACGGGCATCTGCCACGCTTCGATTCGAAAAACAGAGTGCTTCATCATTCAAGCTTGGGTTTGTAGGTCTTCAGCAATGCTCATGGGTGGAAAGGAAACTGATTGGCCACCGTTCCCGGCGGGTCCAATGCCGTGCCAGTTGCGATTCGACAGATCTCATGGATTCGACGCGTTGAAGGCGGTCGGGCCGCCCGCAAAGTCGTCCATCTTCTGCATTCGCTTGGAAGAACCCGATATTTCACCGGTGCAGGCGGAAAATCGTGCGGTGGACTTGTGCCATTCGTGATAACCAGCTTTTTCCACGAAAAATACCTTTAAACAGGGTGGAAGCTCTTTGCAAGCAATCCAAAATTGCATTTCGCGGACGAGCATCCGCCGGTGGCGGTGGTTTGGGGGGATTCGTTATTCGCGTCCTATCGGGATTCCAATCGAAATTGCGATGCGATTGGGTCCACATCTAGTCCTAAAACAAGCGAGTTAGAAGAGGGGAGGAGCGCCGCTGGGAAGATTTTCTGAATCGGGCGCCTGAAATCTCCTCATCCGCTTCGTAATGGCTTCGACTCCGCTGCCAGCCTGCCCTCCTGCTACGTTTTTTTGA
>CAZCUL010000527.1:0-3639 GCA_964501475.1 uncultured Verrucomicrobiota bacterium
TGCCGTCCGCACAGTTTTTGCTCGCCGCCCACATTACGTTCACACCAGCGAGACGGAGAAGGACATTGTCTTCAGGACCAACGTTAAGCCGAGGTGGTGGCTTCTCGGCACTGAGATGACCATTCAGTTGCAGCCCTCATCTGGTGGCACTCGGGCTGTAGTCGATACCAAGTCGCAGTGGTTTATCCTAGGAGACGTGTTCGACTCCTACAACGGATACGTCCGGGATTTCTTGCGAGATTTACGGACCGAGTTGCAGGCTCAAGAAAGGTGAGAACGAGATTGCCGAACAAACCGGATGCAGTGAACCCCGCGACGGCGCTCCAGTTGACAATCGAGGATCACTGGCGCGGGGTCACTGATCCGGAGCGTTCGGCAACAGTCGGAGCACTCAGCTACAGATTCCGTCCAATAGGGATATGAGGACACCGAGGCTACTGGTGCTTGGAGTATTGCTGGCGATGTCGAGCATCATCGCTTTGGCTGACGACGAGGCCGCAAACGGGCCCGTGGTTAGATCGTCGCAGTACGGAGGCGTTTATGCCAAGAGCGTGCCGGCGGAACCGCATGGGCAGAAGGGGAAGACAACGGTCTTCGGCGTTGGTGCGGTTCGCGATACGCTTATTTGCGAGTACGAGTGGTATGCGAATGAGATGTATCTTGGGGGCGCCGGTGATGCAACCGTGATCCGGTTTGGCCCTTGGCAGCGAGGACGGAGCCCACAGCGGGATCATCTTGCCCTGGGGATCTACCGCAACGGGAACACTGTGAGGGAGTATTCAACGCTGGAAATGCAGCAACTGGGCAGTGGCGTGTCCGAAAGCATTTCCCATTACACGATCTTCAAACGGCGTCTCGGGTTCCGGTGGCTGAAAGGGAATGATTACGTTTATGAGGTCGAGGGAGTTGGCGGCAAGGTTTTCCAGTTCGACCTGGGCACGGGGTCAGTAAATGGGAAGATTGCCGAACCAGACGCTTGACCGAACGATGAGCAGCGCGATGACGTCTCTGTTTCAACCTGATCGCCCTCGTCGCGCTCCTCATCGTCGGTCAGCTTGGCGTTGGGCAAAAAGCAAATGTCGGATAGAAGCATAGTAGCCTACGAAGGATTTCGCGAGGGCGCGTCCAACTTCGATTACTTCATGTGCGGTCTAATCGGCGCAGTTTTTGCGTACTTGGCGGAGAGCTATGAGCCAGCCAGATTCAGTTTCAGCACAAGCGCGCTTGAATCGGTCTCCGTTGTGCTTCTTGGCGCCTCATTGTTTTGTGGAATCAAGCGGCTCGAGCGCGTGAATCAGGTGATGCTTCTGAACCACAAACTTCTCGATGCTGCTGAATCACGTGAAAAGTACACCACAGCGCTGAATGATGGAGAATTCCCGCTTCGCCGATCGGGGAGCAATGAACCTCTGTCTCGAGAGGACTGTCACTCGCATGTCGAAAGGCTGAGGCAGGCTGAAATTTCTGGAAGAGAAAACATCGCAAAGCACAAGCGTGCCGCTGGACGCTATTACGCGGGGCGACAATATTGCTTTTTTATAGGACTAGGAGCACTCGTTGCGTACAAGATTCTGACGCCTTACTCATGAAAAAGACGGCCCAACAAGTCGGTCCAGCCAACGACTGGCACTGGCACGCGGCGTGCGATTGAAATGAACAAAGCTTCGCAGAATTCAAGAGTGGAAGGCACGCCGCGCGCCAGCGCCAGTCGTGGCTGACCTCCGACGTTCGGTGAATAGGTTTGGCCAGGGACGTGGGTTTGATAGAAGCGGATTGGGGAGCCAGACTTGTTCTGACCACCGCAGCCGGATCGGTTGCGGCGGACGTGGACAGCCCCAGACGATTGGACCACGGATGGCGCGGATTTCACGGATACAGATTGCCGACAGGTTGGCTTGCGGTTTATCCGTGCCATCCGCGAAATCCATGGGTAGAGTTTTGTGGTGACACGAGGACCAGAGCCGCAGATCACAGAACCAGGCGCTCCAGGCAACGCCGGTGAGCGCTGGTCTTGTCGCCTTGAGCCGCAGGCCCGGCCGTGCCTGAGCTTGATCGTTGGGCCATGTCGCTGCGTTTGGATTTGCGATGCCGCTTTCGTTTCAAATGTCGCGATTCGTATTTGCTGATTGGAAGCTTTATGAAAGTTCTCTGCGCCAACCTCACCATCCGCCCTGACACCGTTCACCGTGGTCGCTGCCGGCGAAACCCTCGGCCCCGGCGCTCATCAGCGTGGCGCTTCGCCGTCGCACGCTTCCCCTCCCGCGCGCTGCCCGCAGTGCTGGGTCTGCTGGCGTTGGCCGTGTTAACGGCTACGGCCCAAACGCAACTTGAACGCTTCTGCGTTGTGGGGAATCTCCCCTCCAGCACCTGCGATGAATTCGACAATGGCGTGATCGAACCGTGGGAGATATTCGAGCCGACGATCGTCGAGGCAGGAGGTGTGGTTACGTTTAGCAGTCCTGGTGAGGTTCAGCCACCCTTTGTCTGGGGCAATCTTGAAATCACTGCGGAATTCAGCTACCTGGGTGATGCTGTTCCTTTCGAGGTCTCAGCCGGCAATGGTGATTTCACTGCCACATCGGAGTGGCGGCCAAACTTACCGGGGATGAACCAGCACTACGGAATGAATCTCGGTTACGAGTTTGCTGATGAATCGGGTGACGAGGAGGATATTGCGATTCATCTCTACAATTTCGAACCTGGCGTCGCCGAATTGCTTGCGATTCCGCCAGGTGTTGGAATCTTCTTCGGCAGTGATGCAGCGCTCGAATCGAGGCAAGGTGTGCTGATCAACAAGGTAAATGTGACCGGAAACATTCTGCTGCGGTTGAATTTCGATGATGCCGCCAACAGTTTTAATGCTGCGTTTAGCCTGGATGGCGGAACGAGTTTCCAGACACCATTTTCGCCCGTTGCGTCGCGCATGGCAGATCCGAGCCCTGGCGTGTGGTCATTTGGTGCTGAGTCGTGGAAAGTAATCGGTCCTCCTGAGCTGTCCGTGGGGCTTACGGCGAACAACGAAGCTGTAATTTCGTGGCCGGCGTCTGCGACCGGGTACGGTCTCGAGGAAACGGTCGCTTTGGCTAATCCATCGTGGAGCGGAGTCGACGCAACAGCCACAGATGTCGGAGATAAAAAACAGGTGATTGTTCCGATTCAATCAGGCAGCCGATTTTATCGTCTCAAGCGGCCCTAATCAGGAGTTCGATTGAACTCCGTGCCTTGGCGGCGATGATTTCGACGACAATGTGAAGGACATCATGCGATGGGGAGAGGATATCTATCACCGATCCCCAGTCCCCCTCCCAGGCGCAGGAAACCAATGGCCGCTTGGCAGTTCACCGGAACGGACTTTGCATTCAGGCCGTGGATCTGCAGCTACGGCAGTTATTTGCAGGATTGGGAGGTCGTGGCTGATGTCCATCTCGGGGAGGTCCTTTTGACGAGGACGAATCTCATGTGGAGGTGTTGCTTGGCGTTATCGACCCGCGGGACGAGCAACTGGTCTTGCCCGAATAACGGAAGCCGAGGCGCAACAGAAAACCTTTCAGGCGCTGGCGGGCTTTGCGTTGATCGGTGACGGCGGCGTAACGGGCCCGCACCAGATCGCGCATCGCTTCGTCCTCCTCATCGGGCACA
>CAZCUL010000528.1:0-6826 GCA_964501475.1 uncultured Verrucomicrobiota bacterium
GGATCAATGGAATCCGGACGAGGTGGACTTGGGCGATCCGGTTATGCGCGGCCTCTATGAGCGGGCCCAAGTGGAACTCGAAGGACAGATTCGGAGCCGGCTTGGCGAAAATCGATATGCGGCCTACCAGCGCGGCCAGGACCGCGATTTTCACCAACTCAACGCCACCGCGGCGCGTCACAAGCTGCCGAAGGAGCGAGCCCTCCAGGTTTATGACTACAAGCTCGCCTTTCGCGAATTCGGCGACGCCATCGGGTTCGACCCCAACCTGTCGCCCGAACAGAAGGAGGCCGCTCTGCGCGAAATGCAGCAGGAAACCTTGCGCGCGGTGCGCGACGCCCTTGGGGAACGGGCGTTCCATGAGTACCGGAAGGGGGCCGACTGGTTGAGATTCTGAAGAGGCGTGGCTGAAGGTCGCGGCAGGCGGTAATGGCCGGTAGCCCTGTAAATCAGGAGCCTTTGCGGAGCTTCTCCACCGCCGCGTCCAGCGACAAAGTCTCTTCCTGACGGTCACGGAGGTTTTTCAATCTGGCCATGAGCTTTCCTTCAATCTGTTCCAACCGAACCGTCCAGGCGGCGTCCAATTCGAGTGCGCGTTTGAATTGGCGGTCGGATTTCGCCGCCGTGAGCAGGAACTCAACCGAACAGCCGGCTTCGCGCAAACGTTGAATCAACCGCAACGATTCCGCGCGGAGCGATTCGTCTTCAATCAAACAAAAGACATCCACTCGGGCGCTTGGTTTTGGCAGGAGGAGGCGGTCTTTGAGGAGCTCGAGCAGGACGACGTCGCCCATCCCGAACCCGAGCGCGGGCAGGTCCACCTTGTTGCCGGAGATCAGCTTGATCAGATTATCGTAACGCCCGCCCCCGGCGATGGCTCGCAACTGGCGCTTGTGATCGAAAGCTTCAAAAACCGTCCCGGTGTAATAGGCCAGTCCGCGAATCACGCCGTAGTCGATCCTGGCAAAACGCTCGAGACCGCGAGCGGCCAGGCTTTGCAGAATAACGTTCAATTCGGCTGTCGGCTCCGCCTTTTCAATGAACTCGCGGATTTGGGAAACAGAGAATCCAAGAGCGGCCAGCTTTTGTTCGGTGATGGCCGGTTCTTCGCGTTCCAGTTTATCTATGGTTTGATAAAAATCCTGTTCGCGATCCGGATGGCCGTGGTGCCGAACATAAAAGTCCCGCCAGGCGTTGCGATTGCTCAATCGCACCACGAAGTCCTCGTGACTCAGGCCGAACGAGCGCAGCGTGTCGATGAGCAGTGCGATCAGTTCGGCGTCGGCCCCCGGGTCGGTCTCGCCGATGATGTCGGCATTGAACTGAAAATGTTCGCGCAACCGCCCTTTGGAAGGGCGCTCGTATCGGAACAGTTGCGGAAGGGAAAACCACTTGATCGGCTTCTTGTAATTCCGGGCGTGCGAGGCGGCCATTCGCGCCAGGGTCGGAGTCATCTCGGGCCGCAAGGAAACGTCGCGGTCGCCCTTGTCTTTGAAGTTGTAGATTTGCCCGATGATTTCCTCGCCGCTTTTGGTCGTATAAAGTTCGAGCGGCTCGAGCGGCGGGCCGTCGTATTCGCGGAAGCCGTAACGGCGGGCCGTGGCGCGCCAACGCTCGAAAATGTAGTTGCGCGTATCCGCGCTCCACAAATCGGGGCTGGCCAGGGGCTCGGGATAAAACTCTCGAAAGCCGGGCAAACGTTCCATAGCTGAACAAAAAGGGCGCTCGCTGAAGCACAGGAGCGCCCCTCGGAAAAATTGGGCGGAGATTACGAACCTGGGCTCTGCCCCTCGTGCTCGTCGCTGGGCGGATTCTGGGCTTCAGCCGCCGCCGCGGCGGCCACCTGCTCGGGTGTGAGCCTCAAGACCTGCTCGCGCATCTCCTTGCCCGGCTTGAACTTCACGACAGCCCGTTGCGGGATCGGGACATCGGTCTCGGGAGCGTTGGGATTGCGGCCCACACGAGCTTTGCGCACTTTGACTTCGAAAACGCCAAAGTTACGGAGCTCGACCTTCTTGCCCTGGGCGAGGGCTTCGGCGATGTAGTCCAGCGTCTTCTGCACTACATCCAAAACCTGTTGCTGAACCAGGTTGGTTTCATTGCTGATCCGAATTACAAGGTCTCGTTTGGTCATAAGCTATGGGATTTCAGGTTTTTACACCCACGGCGACTGCCTTACTCGCTGTCAGGGGTATAATCCTGAATTCCAACCGCGGTCAAGCGCGTAATAACTTGATTTTTCAGCAGGTTGCGGACGTAAAGCCCGCGGGCGCTTTCCCGTCCGAAGGTTTTCGCCTCGACTCGTTTCAGCTCTCTATCACGTTGATTTCCACCGGCTCAACTTTGATCCCGCTCTTTTCAAGCCATTTGATGGCTGATTTGATCTCGGCCCGGTCTCCTTTGAGTTCCAAAGAAACCAGGCCAATTTCGTCGGTCACACTGGCCTGGCGGACGTTGGTAATCAGATTGAACTTGTGACCCAATTCCCAGATCACCGGCGTGGTGATCAACTTTGACGGATACATCAGCCAAAGGCGGGTTTTCTGGCTGCCGCGGCTCGCCGCTTTCTTCGAGCGCGGAGTTGTCCTGCTGGTCGGCATGAATTCCTTTTTGTGGTTGAGCTAACCCCCGGCGATGGCGGGAATGATGCTGATTTCGTCCCCGTCTTTGAGCTGGGTCTTTTGGTTCTGCAGGAAGCGAATGTCTTCTTCGTTGACATAGACATTCACAAAACGGCGAATCGCGCCGGACTCATCCACCAAACGCTCCTGGATGCCGGGAAAACGCTTTTGCAGTTCCGCAATCGCGTCGCCAATGGTGCTGGCATCGACTTCCACGAGTTCCTCGTTATTGGTCAGTTTGCGAAGCGGGGTTGGGATACGAACTTTCTTTGCCATAATTTAAGCGGTAACAGTTGCACTTTCTTCGGTCGCCATGAGCGCTTCAAACTCGCGCAGGCTCGGTTTGATTTCGCGCGGCTGGCCGGCGTGGCCATTGACCGCGTCCAGCGTCTTCAGGCCGTTTCCAGTCACGCACAGAACAACCGATTCCTTGGATGGGATTTTGCCCGAGGCAATCAGTTTCCTGGCCACACCCACAGTCACCCCGCCGGCGGTCTCGGCAAAGATGCCTTCGGTTTGAGCCAGCAATTTGATGCTGTCCCGAATTTCGTCGTCGCTCACGTCGTCGGCCGAGCCGCCCGTTTCTTTCATCACTTTGAGCGCGTAAAAGCCGTCCGCCGGAGTGCCAATGGCCAGCGATTTGGCAATGGTGTTCGGCTTGACCGGCTTGAAGAAATCCAAACCGGCCTTCTGCGCCGACGTAATGGGCGAGCAACCGGTCGCCTGGGCTCCATGAACCTGATAGTCGGTCTCTTCCACCAGACCCAATTTGATGAATTCCTGGTAGCTCTTATGGATTTTGGTCAGGAGCGAGCCCGAAGCCATGCAGACCACGGTGTGTTTGGGGATGCGCCAGCCGAGCTGTTCCATGATCTCGAAGCCCATGCTCTTCGAACCCTCCGCATAATAAGGGCGCATGTTTACGTTCACGAAAGCCCAGCCATACTTGCCCGCGATTTCAGCGCAGAGACGGTTGACTTCATCGTAATGGCCTTTGATGCCGACCACGCGCGCGCCGTAGATGAGAGAATTCACAATCTTGCCCTGTTCCAGATCGGCCGGAATAAAAACATAGGCGCGAAGTCCGGAGGCAGCGGCATTGGCGGCGACGGAATTGGCGAGATTGCCAGTCGAGGCGCAAGCCACCGTCGTAAAACCCAACTCGCGCGCCCGGCTCAATGCCACGCTCACGACCCGATCCTTGAACGAGAGGCTCGGATAATTCACGGTGTCGTTCTTGATCCAGAGTTCGCGGACACCCAGCACCCTGGCGAGGCGGTCGGCCTTGATCAGCGGCGTAAAGCCGACTTGCCTTCCGACCGTCGGCTCCCCAGCCACCGGCAGGAGCTCCCGATACCGCCACATATTCGGGCCGCGCGATTCGGCGGTGGCCCGGCTGAACGATTGCCGGATTCGGTCATAGTCGTAAACCACTTCCAGCGGCCCAAAATCGAACTCGCAGACATGCGTGGCCGCGAGCGGATATTCCCGACCGCATTCCCGGCACTTGAGTGCCTTCATGAAACCAGAGCTGTTTTGCATAATCGTTTTTCGCCCGGGTCTTGCCGCCGCCTCTTCCGGGCAACAAAAAACCCCTTCTCATCGACTGAGAAGAGGAAACTTCAGGACGCTCTTCTCATCTGTTCCCGAACGGCCGAGCCGACGGACTGGAATTGGCACCTGGACGTTGAAGAAGCCTTCAACCGGTTGCCGTGGCGTCATGGGGCCAGATCCCTCGACCACTCGTGATGAGTTCGTTATATCAACGAATGCGGATAGCTTGATGAAACGCTTTCGCACTGTCAACCGGTTTTTTGCGATTGTCATTCTTCCGACTTCGCTGAGTCAGTTTATGACAAAAAATGGCCAGTTTCCCTTTAGAAAAGCCAGAAATAGGGCCGGCACAACCATTGCTTAACCTCGGTTCGTGAATGCGACATCGGTCCACATGCAACCCAATCGGGCGACTCAGCAGCTCCGGTGCGGGGGTGCCTCGCGCAGCTACCGCTGGATAGTGCAGGAAAATTCGCTCCTGCTGATGCCTCCCTCTCCCAAACCTTCGTTCAAGTGGAGCTATCTCGTTTCGCGGACGCTGCTGCGCCTCAACCCCGCCAACCTGCTCTACTAGTCCCCGCAAACCGCCGGAACGGTGAAGGGAACGCCCCTTATCCAATCTGCGCGCTGTAATCGGCCCCTGAAAGCAGCTTCTCCGTTTCGCCAGGATCGGCGAGTTTGACTTTGAAGAACCACCCTTCGCCGTAAGGCGCGCTGTTCACCAGGTCAGGTTTTTCGACCACGGCTTCATTGGCCGCGACCACTTCCCCCGAGACCGGCGAGTAAATGTCGCTGGCGGTCTTTACCGACTCGACCACAGCGCAGGCTTCGCCCGCCTTGAGCTTGCGCCCGACGGCTGGCAGTTCCACAAACACCACATCCGTCAACTCGTGCTGCGCATGATCGGTGATGCCTACCGTGGCCACCCCGCCTTCGACGCGCACCCATTCGTGCGACTTCGCATATCTGAGATCCTGGGGAACTTGTGAGCTCATAGCATGTGGCGGTCATTGGAGCACAGCGGCGGCAGGCGACCAACAGGAAAATTGCCTGGCGTAAGCGGCGAGCACCCTTTGTGCGGCGCCTGCAGGAGAAGGGCGCGGCCGACGTGAACAGCCTTAACTCTTCCGATAAATCGGTTTGGCCACGACTGCCGCCGGCGCCTTTCGGCCACGAATCTCGACCTCGATTTCAGTTCCCGGCTTCGAAAATCCCGGAGGCAGATAAGCCATTCCGATCCCAACATTGAGCGACGGGCTTTGGGTGCCGCTGACCACCTTTCCAATGGCGGCGGCGGACTCGCCCCTGGACCATACCGCGTAACCTGGCCGGGGCGGCGCTGACTTCTCGATCATCTTAAAAGCGACGCATTTCTTCGGCAGCCCGCGCTCCTTTTGTTCCGCCAGGACCGAGCGCCCGATGAATTCGCCCTTGTCCAGACTTACGAAAAATCCCAGTCCCGCTTCCAGGGGAGTTGTTTCCTCGTCCAACTCGCGCCCGTAAAGCGGATAACACATCTCGGTCCGCAATGTGTCCCGCGCTCCCAGTCCGGCCGGCTGCAAACAACAGGCATGGCCCGCCGCCAGAACCCTGTTCCAGACAGCCTCGATCGCTTCAGCCGGGGCAATCACCTCGAAACCGTCTTCTCCGCTGTAGCCGGTCCGGGCAACATAAACGGGCGTGCCCGAAAAGATAAACTCGCCCAGCTCGTTCTTCTTCAATTCGGTGGCTCGATCGACAAAAGTTCCGCTGATCGTTCCGCCCCTCACGCATTCATCCATGAACTCCGACACCCGCGGTCCCTGCAGCGCCAGGGCGGCGAATTGCCCCGAGGCGTTGCTGATCTGAATACCGTCCGCCACGTTCGTTTTGTCGAATTGTCCTTGAATCCAGTCCCAATCAGCCTCAATCCGCGAAGCGTTCACCACCAGCAAATACCTTTGATCGTCGAGGCGATAAACATACAGATCGTCCACCACGCCCCCTCGTTCGTTGCACATCAGCGAGTATTGGCCCTGGCCGGATTTCAACTTGCCCAAGTCGTTGGTCAGGACCTGATTCAAAAAAGATTCTGCGCCCGGCCCGTTGATCGCGATCTCCCCCATGTGCGAGATGTCAAACAAGCCGGCCGCCTTCCGCACCGCCAAATGCTCGTCAACGATGCTCGAATATTGGACCGGCATCTCCCATCCGCCAAAGTCGATCAACCGGGCTCCGAGCCGCTGGTGCGCGCTAAAAAGTGGCGTTCGCTTCAACATGTTCGTGTGCTCCCCGCGAAGCTAGCAATTCGCCATCGCCCGTCAATCTTTGCAGCTTTGGTCCTCAGTTTCCCGGCCTGCAAAACAAGTTGTCGAGCGTGGCTGAGCCTCTGTACAGTGCCGATCCTGGTCGCATGAATCACGCAACCCGCGTTTACAACAACATTTTTGAGATGCTGCCGAACGAGGACAACCCCTCGCCGCTGGTGCGCATCAATCAGATGTGCCCGGCGCCCGGGTTCGAACTTTGGGCCAAACTCGAATGGCTCAACCCCTTTGGGTCGGTCAAGGACCGCGCCGCCTGGGCCATGCTCCAGGAACTCGAGGCCCGCGGTCAGGTCGGCAAAGGCCGCGGCATCGTCGAGCCCACTTCCGGCAATACCGGCATCAGCC
>CAZCUL010000529.1:0-9359 GCA_964501475.1 uncultured Verrucomicrobiota bacterium
TCTGGCGCTGCTTTTTTTGTTTCGGAAGGAGTTTCTCCTCGTCTCGTTTGATCCGGACACGGCGGTAGTCCTGAAGAGAAACGTGGTGGTTTGGGACACTTTCCTATACGTCCTGATCGGAACGATTATCGCCGTGGCCGTATTGAGTGTAGGACCTCTGATTACTTTCGGCTTCCTTGTCATCCCACCGCTCATCGCGCATCAATTCGCGCGGAACATGAGACAATTCGCCATTGCCGCCTCGCTGATCGGCGGAGGGACCGCTCTGACTGGTTTTTGCATCGCGTATGAATGGGACTTGCCGGTGGGGCCAACCGACGTGGCGGTATTGGGAGCGCTGTTCGGAATCTCCTCTCTGGGGCGGAAGCTGGCGTCTTTATTCCGGCCGCGCAGGCTGGCCCGCGCGTAAGCGGACACAGGCGCGGTCTTAGAAGGACCGCACGCCGACGCCGAACTGCCCGCCGCCGTAGGTTGCCCGCGTGGTGACCAAACGCAGGGAAGCGATGCGCCCGGTTGCCGGATTCACATCCATGTAGCCCATGACCTCCGCTTGCACCCGCTTACCATCGTCCTTGTGGTAAAAGCTGTGTTGCATTTTTACTTCGCCTTCGAGATGCACGCGCACCGACTGTTCAGAAACGCTGATGACGGTGCCTCGCAGATATTGGCTTTCAAACCGGTTCTTCGTGATGTCGTTATTTTCCGTGGCTGGATAGAAATGGGTGAGCAGGCGAGCGGTCAGATCGGGGGCCAGCTTCCAGGAGTACCCCACCTTGGAATCCGCAGGCAACAGCCGGTTCTGTTCTTCCTCCTCAAAGGTAATCCAGTTCTCGACGGGAAATTCACTCCAGGCGCCTCGTCCGTCGAGGGAACGCGCCGTCAGGTGAAGAACAATTGAGTCTGAGGGAGCCGGCAACGGGCACGACTGCGGTTTTGGCTCCACTACCGGTGCGCCCCCGACCGTTTTGAGATCGCTCACGACCTGGTCGAGCAGCGCGAGCAGTTTGTCAGTTTTGGCCGCCTCGGCAACGTGCATCGAATCGATCAAAGTTCCGTCCGGAGAAAGGAGGTAAACATGAACGGTGCCGACGGAGAGACCGCTGTCGTGGCCTTGTTTGAAAATCTCCTGTCGCGCCGCTTTCTCACCGGCAGAGGCCGCCCCGCGCTTTTCGTAATCCTCATTGACTGCATAAACCGGAACGAAGCAGCGGTTCAGGAGCGCGATGACCTTCTTGTTCGAGAGCGGACCCGCCCTCATGGCAAAGGCACCCCCTCAACAGCGCCCGATGTTCATCCGGCCATCGTGCGTAAAGAGGAAGACTGGCCGCTTGTGCTCGCTCGCCAGGCGTTTGGCGGTTTCAATGTCGGGCGCCCAGCCAATTTCATCAAAGCGCTTTTCTGCGGCGGTGGGCTGTAACTCTTCAATTCGCTGGTTGATGACGGCAGGATCAGAAAAATCCGGCTGATTTGAAAACACTACCATCGGAGAAAGAAGGCATGGGACCAGCCAGAGAGACCAGAACCGAGCATTCTTAAAAAGGGCGACCATGGCGTGGAGTTTAATCGACCGGGCGCGCCTGTCAAAAGAAACAGAGCAACGCGCTCCCCGCGCCGCCTTGAGATGCCGCCTCTCCCGACCAGCTTGCTGCGGCTTGATCAACCGAGAAGTGTCCAAGGTCTGCTCGGCCGCCGGCTTTTAGACAGCGAGATCGGCCCCGGCCTCGCGACATTATTCAATGCGGTCGCATCATCGTTTGTCCACCGCCGTAAGGATTGCGTCCCCAAGTCACGACCGTCGCGCCGGACAAGCGTTGGCACGGGTGAGGTGTAGCCGCTGGAGGATGTCCGGAGGGGTTGAGATCCGTCCGCCCGCTCTTCGGTTGAAGACATCCGGCCCACGCGCGTCTGAACAATGCCGGTTCATTCGGTGCGGGCTTGTCACTGGATGCGGCGAATGTTTTTAATGGATGACAGCAACTATGATTGAAGCGCGCCAACTGATGAAGAAGTTCAATGGCCTCACAGCCGTGAACCAGTTGAACTTGAAAATCGCCGGCGGCGAAATCTTCGCTCTGCTCGGGCCGAACGGGGCAGGGAAGACGACCACCATCAACCTGTTTCTCGGCTTCCTCACGCCCGATGCCGGCGAGGCGCGCGTCAACAATGTGAATGTGGCGGCGGACCCGGTCGCCGCGCGGCGGCAGATCGCTTACATCCCCGAGCAGGTCGTGCTCTATCCACGCTTCACGGGCGCGGAGAACCTCGACTACTTCAGCACGCTGGCTGGCCGGCGCCATACGCGCGAGGAATTGCTGGCGTTGCTCAATCGGGCCGGACTCGATGCGGACGCCGCCGGGCGCCGCGTGTCCACCTACTCCAAGGGAATGCGCCAGAAGGTCGGCATCGCCCTCGCGCTGGCCACCGAAGCCCGGGCGCTGTTGCTCGATGAACCGACGTCCGGCCTCGATCCGGCGGCGTCGCACGAGTTTTCCCGCCTGCTGCGGAAGCTGGCCGGCGATGGCGTGGCGATTCTGATGGCCACGCACGATCTGTTCCGGGCGCGTGAAGATGCCACGCGCGTCGGCATTCTCCGCCACGGCCGGCTGGCCGCGGAGTATGCGACGAACGATCTGAAGCACGCCGATTTGGAAAAGCTCTATTTGAAACACCTCAGCGCATGATCTTCTCCATCGCTCGCAAGGAATTCATCGATGTCTGGCGCGATGGGCGCTTTCGCTGGGCGGCGGCGATCATGGTGGGACTGCTTGGCGCGGCGTTGTTGCTCGCCTGGCAACAGGTGCATCGGGCGCGGACGGAACGCGCCGCCGCATCTGCGCTCGAGCGGGAGAACTGGTTGAACCAGGGCCAGAAGAATTCCCACTCGGCGGGCCACTACGGCGTTTACGTCTTCAAGCCGCTGCCGCCGCTCGCGATGCTGGACCGCGGCATCGAGCCATTTGTCGGGACCACGGTTTTCCTCGAAGCGCACCGCCAGAACCAAGCGGCATTTCTTCCCGCGCAGGACGCCACGGCCATGCGGCGCTTCGGCGAACTGACCGCCGCCACCGGACTGCAACTGCTCGCGCCCTTGCTGATCGTGCTGCTTACTTTTGGCGCGCTGGCCGGCGAGCGTGAGCGCGGAACTTTGCGGCAAGTCCTGAGCCTGGGTGTGCGTCCGCGCGATCTCGTCCTCGGCAAGGCGCTGGGCCTGGGCGCGGTCGTGCTCGCGCTCCTGCTTCCGATCGGGCTCTTCGGGGCGGTCGCGCTGCAAGCATTGCCAGGCGGTGATGCACCGGGCGGGTGGGTTCGTTTCGCGGGGCTGAGTTTTGCCTACGCGCTCTACCTGGCTGCGGGACTGGCGTTCTGCCTCGCCGTCTCCGCCGTCATGCCCACGTCGCGCGCAGCCCTTGCCACCCTCCTCGTCTTCTGGTCGGCCAACGCCATTCTGGCGCCGCGGCTCTCCACGGACATCGTGCAACGTTTGTTGCCCACACCCAAACTCGCCGAGTTCGAAAACGAATTGCACCAGGCGCTCCAGGATGGGCTGGACGGCCACAACCCGCGCAACCAGCGGTTGCAGGAATTCGCGCAGCAAGTGTTGCGCGAGCACGGCAAGACGCGCATCGAGGAGCTGCCGTTCAACTTTCAAGGACTGGTCATGCTCGAAAGTGAACGGATGGCGAACGAGGTGTTTGATCATCATTATGGAAACCTCTGGGACCGTCTCGAAGCGCAGGATCGCGCCGTGACCTGGACCGGCCTGGCGGCGCCGCTCCTGGCGATCCGTTCCGCCTCGATGGCTCTCGCCGGCACGGACTTCACTCATCATCGCCACTTCTCCGTCGCGGCGGAGAATCACCGGCGCGAGTTTGTGCGCGTGCTCAACGAAGACATGATGAATTCGAGCGGTGGACATCACGCCGTCGCCGGGCGCGAGTTGTGGGAGAAATTGCCGGCGTTCAACTATAATCCGCCGCCCCCGGAGTCAGCGCTGAAGGCCGCGAAGCCTGGGGTGATCGTACTGGCCCTCTGGGCGGCGGGCGCGTGGGCTGCGCTTTTGCTGGTGGCGCCTCGTTTGACGCCGAATGGATCATGAGCCCGTACCTTTTTCGACTCGAACTTCGGTTACTGGCGCGCGAACGCGTGGTGTGGGTGCTGCTCGCCCTGTTCGCCGCGGCGCTCCTGTATGGATTGTGGAATGGCGCGCGACTGCACGGGCGGCAATCTGAAATCACCGCGCAACTATCCCGCGCCTCCGACGATTGGATGGTGCAGCTCCGCGACTTTCTCGAACGCCAGTCCGTGGACGCACAAGCAATCGCCGCGCGCGGCGCCATTGCCATTCTCTCGCCCGCGCCGGTGCCGTTGCTCGCGACCGGCCAGTCGGACATTGTTCCCGGCCACCAGATGATCAGCTTGTGGAAACTCTCGGCGCCCGCGGAGACGCGCTCGGAACTGGAAAATCCTTCCGTGCTGCTGGCGGGCCGGTTCGACCTCGCGTTCGTGCTGGTATGGCTGTTCCCGCTGTTTCTCATCGCCCTCGTTTATGATCTTGTGGCGGGTGATCGCGAGTCCGGCACGTTGCGGCTCGGCCTGGCGCAGGGCATTACTCCCGGGCGCTGGCTGGCGCATCGCGCGCTCGCCCGCGCCGCGCCGGTGCTTGGACTCGCGGCGCTGGCGACCTTCGCGGCGGGAATGGCTTCGGATTCCACCGCCGCCATGAATCGCGCGGCGCTCGCGGTCGCGGTGGTGCTCGCCTACGGATTGTTCTGGGTCGCGCTGGCCATCGCGGTCAACGTTGTCGCCGGCAGCGCGGCCGGCGCTGCGACGGCGCTGGGCGCTGCCTGGGTCTTGCTCGTGCTGGTGGTGCCGGCCCTGTTGAACGCGGCGGTGGAGACGCTTTATCCCACCCCCTCGCGCGCGGAACTGGTGGCCGCCGGACGGAAAGCCTCGGGCGAGGCTGAGAAGCGCGGCGGCGAATTGCTGAATTCGTTTTACCGTGATCATCCGGAACTGGCGCCGCCCGGCCAGCAGGCTGATTTCGCCGCGCAGCATCTGACGGTGCAAGCGGAAGTCGGACGCGCCGTCGAGCCGGTGCGGCAACGCTTCGACGACCAACTCGCGCGCCAGCAAACAGCCGTGGGCCGCTGGCGTTTTCTCTCACCGGGGATTGCGACTTACGAAGCGCTGACGGACCTGGCCGGGACCGGCTATTGGCGTCACCGCGCCTTTCACGACCAGACCGATGAATTCAAACGCGCCATCCACGATTTCTTCAGCCCCAAGGTCCACCGGCGCGAACCCATTACACTGGCGGATTACGATCGGCTGCCCCAGTTTTCCTTCCGCGAAGAACCGGCGCGCATCTGGGCGGCGCGCGTGGGCGCCGGAGTCGCCGGCGTGCTCGCGCTCACGACGGTGCTGAGTTGTTGGACCTGGCGACGCTTGCGCCCGGCGCGCGCGGGACAATTGGCGGGGTGAGCAGTATGAGCACGACACGGAACGAGCTTTCATTCGCAAGGCAGTTCAGCGCTTTCGGGCGCTGGTGCCGAATCCTTCTCTTGCTGGCCGCTTGTGCCTCCATCGCCGCGGAGGCAGCCGCCACTTCGGCGCGATTGATTCCGTCGGCTGAAAGCGGCTGGCCTCAGTTTCGCGGGTTGCACCGCGATGGCATCAGCCAGGAACGCGGTTTATTGCAGGAATGGCCGGAGAACGGACCGCGCGTGCTCTGGTCGGTGACGAATATCGGACGCGGCTTTTCGTCACCGGTGATTTCCGGCGGGCGGCTCATCATCACGGGAGATTTCGATGAGCACCTCGCGCTGCTCGCGTTCGAACTTAGCGGCCAGCCTGTCTGGCGCGCGACGAATGGCGCGTCGTGGAAGACGCCTTACCCGGGCGCGCGCGCGTCGGCGACATTCAGCGACGGAAAGCTCTATCACGAAAACGCGCATGGGCGCGTGGCCTGTTTCGATCCCGCGAATGGGCGCGAAGTCTGGGCCGTCGATGTGCTGGAGCGATTCGGCGGGTCCAACATCACCTGGGGATTGAGCGAATGCCTGCTCGTGGATGAGCGTGCGGTCTTCGTGACGACGGGCGGGCGTGAGGCGCTCGTGGTCGCGCTCAGCAAGACCAATGGCGCCGTGCTCTGGAAGAGCGAGCCGCTTTACGATTCAGCGGGCGAGAAGACCTTGGAAAGTGCCAGCTACGTTTCGCCCATCTTCATCCAGTTCGGAGAACGCCGGCTCATCGTTGGCGCCTCGTTGCGGCATCTGTATTGCGTCGATGCCGGCACCGGCGCGCTGCAATGGACGCAGCCGGTTCGCACGGCCTATTCCGTGTTGGCGATGATGCCGGCGCTCGTCGGTAATGCGGTCTTCATGACGGCGCCGCATGGACCGGGCGGCCGGTTGTGGGGCTTGAAGGAAGCCGGCGGCAAAGTGAGCGCGGATGAGGTCTGGCGCACGACCCTCGACACTTGCCAGGGGGGCGTGGTGCATCGCGACGGGAGAATTTTCGGCTCGTTCTATCCCGGGCGGAAGGGCTGGGCGGCCGTTGACGCGAGCAATGGCCGCGTGCTCTATCAGACTGCTGATTTTGTCAAAGGGGCCGTGCTCTACGGGGATGAGCGGCTTTACGCGCTGTGTGAGGACGGCTGGATGCTGCTGCTGGAGCCGATGAAAGACGAGTTCGCCTTGCGCGGCAGGTTCCGATTCACCGACGCCAGATCGCGCGATGCCTGGGCGCACCCGGTAATTCTCGATGGGCGCCTCTACCTTCGCTACCACGACACCCTCACGTGCTATGACGTGCGGCGTTGAGCCCGATCCGCAGCCGGGAGAATGAGTTGCCCGATCATAGCGACCCACTAGATCGCCGCCGAATACCAGTTTGCGGCCTTGCGGATGGCGGGGGTTTGGAGTCCTGCCTTCAGGCGCCTTCAGGCACATTGCGTCGGCGGAATCCAGCTTGCGGGTATCGAGCGCGTTGCAGGCTAAAGCCGGCTTCAGCCGGTGGGACGTTCGCCTGCTTGCAAGCAACTTTGCAATGGATGTCGCGCTCTTTCGGCCTGATGCCCTTGCTATTTCAAACAGGTCATCGGCTCCAGATCAAGTTCCGCCGCCTCGCGCAGACTGGCACTTTGTGCATCCATTGCACACCGCCTGGGATGAGACGGATCACTCGAGACGGTTTTATCGGCTTGGGCTGCTGCCTTGAGCGTTGTGGCGGGGGTTATTCCGGTCCGCCACGCTGTTGGAAGTGCACCGGAACCAGCTTGGCAGTTACGGCTTGCGCAAGCGGAAATAGTGTTCGGCTCCGGACAAGGGAATGAGAATGCGATACGTGTTGTTCGAGAGGTCCGGCGCCATGTTCAAAACATTCCAGGGATTCGTGGACAACCGCGAGGCCGATTGAGGCTCATATTGAAATGCTGATTGCGGCCAGGAAACGAGGAGCATGGCGCCGTTGCGTGCAGCGGCTAACGGCGGAGTGGACGCGATGGCTGTGGCCGCAGAAAAGTTATCCGCCCAGACGCGATTACGCGGAATGAGCATTCTCTCGCTGTATCCGTAGGGCGAGACCAGGAAAATGTCAGAGGAAGTCATGCCCCACCGCGCGTTGCCATCGGCCCCGCCCGAGTTGTTGATGCCGAAAGATGCCAGGAGCGTCCAGGCGTAACCGTTGGCTTTGCCGTCGGGATCGTAGTAGGCGAAGACTACTTTCGTTTGACCTTGATAGACGATCCTGAGCGCGCCATTTGTTACGCCGAGATCCAGCGAATCCACCGGCGCAGCGCTTTCCCTTCCGTTCTCGAGCAACGAGCAGAAAAAGCCGCGGGTGGGCGGCAAACCGGACAGTCCGGAAGCATAAAGTTCCAGGTAGATGGAATCATCCGAGTCATCAAAGTTGAACACCTCGATGCCCACACTGGCGATCTGGTTGATATCAGGCGTCACTTCGTTGTGAACATCCAGAACGGCTTCCCAGGTGTCGTTGTAGGCGGGATCATTCAAAAGCCATGGCCTATAGGCAAAGTCATACTGGGCTCCTGAGACAGCGACAGTGTACTCCAGATGCTGGTTTGTTTCGGTAACGGCCCCGTGTCCGAAAATGATGTCGGCGTCCCATTTGGTGGTGTTCTTGACGTTGTCGTGGAAATCGTCCGAACCATTAATTGCCGCCTGTGAGGTCTGGGCGCAGGCGACAACCGCCATTGCCAGGTATTTCCAAAATGATCTCATAAAGGATGGGTTAAACTTCTGATTGTTTCTCGAACCGGGCACAAAACAGCCTGCTTTCGGTTGGGTATTATGAATCACCCTTTAACTTTCGACAGGATAAAGTTTTGCCCAAAGGAGCCGGCGAGCTGCTATTGGGCCGGTGTGACCACCTGATAAAATCGCATCCCGCTCGCGCTGGCGGTCGTATCCGTCACCTCCCGGATTCCCGAAGTGGCTTGAGCCGAAACGTCAGCCAGCTTCGTCCAGGCTCCGGCCACCAGAGAATTCCGATAAAGCACAGTGTAGCTGCTTCCAGCAACACCCGAGAACCGAATGACAAAGGAGCCTCCGTTTCGCATCGCCGACAGAATCTGCACCCGCTCCCTGCCCGGAGTGGGGTCGGCCGAAGTCCAATTGGCCGGATCGTTTCCAAACGATTCCAGGGTGATCCGCTGCAAAGCGAAGCCGTCTCCGTCCGGCGGCTCGGGCCAGGGCGGATCGTCTTCGTAATTCACGCGATCGACGAGGATGAACGGAACAAATCCGAGATCGGGCGGCTGAGTCTGCGGCGGGTCGGGTTTTAAGAGTTCGACGCTTTCACCGGCATTGGAGAGTTTGCCGCCGTAAGGGCCGAAAATCATGACATCATTCGGCACGCCGTATTTACTGCGAAAAGCTGCCAGTTGAGTGGTGTTTGTGGACGGATCGAAATTCACGACCAGCAACTGGCCTCCCGCCGGCAGAGTTACGCCCATCGGAAAGGTGAACGAGACGGCGTCCCGCAGGCGCCAACGGTTCGTGGGGGAGTTCGGGTCGAACAAATTCACCGAAGCCAGGGTGATGTTTCGCAACTCGATGTATTCGTCGGCCGAATTGTCCAAGCGGTTTGTGCCGACGACGATGTCGGGAGGATGATACATGATTTCGCTGACAACAACCGGACCCACTTTAGGCGCAGAGTTGGCCTGGCCAAGCGTGCGTTGGGCCATGGCGACGAAATTGGTGTCATCGCTGCCGATGTGGCGTCCGAAGGAAACAGCATTCTCGGCGGCGTCGAACGATTGCCGGGTAATGAGGCCGGTCAGGTTTCCGGAGGCGTCGCCTTCCACCAGCACCACCTCTTCGCCGCGATAGGAA
>CAZCUL010000530.1:0-2734 GCA_964501475.1 uncultured Verrucomicrobiota bacterium
TCGTTCTCTTTGCTCTCACTTAATCTCGACCGGCCTACCAGGCGCATTGGCCGTGATCGAAGGTTTGATTGCAGATCTGGTTTCGTAGCCTGATTCTTGAAAGTTGAAAGAATCCTGCAGCGAATGCGAATGCAACAGGTAGAGAATGAACACTTCCGCTGACGATTCGTTGCTGACACGGCGAACCTTGTTGAGCCGTCTCCGCAACCTGGACGACCAGGAGAGTTGGCGCACCTTCTTCGATCTCTACTGGCGGCTGCTCTACAATGTGGCTCGCAAGTCCGGGCTGGATGATTCCGGCGCGCAAGAGATCGTGCAAGACACGGTCATCGCGGTTGCGCGGAAGATGCCGGAGTTCCGCTACGACCCCGCGCGCGGCACTTTCCGGCAGTGGCTCCTGCGGATTACGCGAAGGCGGATCATTGATCATCTTCGGCGGATTTATCGGCAACCGCCCAAAGCGGAGGTTGCGCCTGAATCGCTGGACGAGGCAGAAGAGCACGCCGCAGCCATTACCGATCAAAGTGCCAACGCGATTGACGCAGCGTGGGACGAGGAATGGGAGAAATCGACGTTCGACGCGGCTTTGGCGCGCGTTAGAGCCGCTATCAACCCCCGGCACTTTCAGGTCTTCGATTATTGCGTGCTCAAGGAGTGGCCGGCTTCGAAAGTGGCGACAACGCTTGGGTTGAATGCGGCCCAGGTGTATTTGGCAAAACACCGCGTGGCCCAGGCCATGAAGCGCGCTGTCCGCCGCATTAACGACGAACGGTCCCAGGGAATCATGAATGCTTGATGCGGGTGTGATCAGAACTGCCGTGCAAGCGAGGACATAGGCTTGAACCCCCCTCTCCCCTCAAGAGCTCGGCAGTCTCATCGCATCCACTTGATTCTCGCTTCGGTCAAAAAGACCGCTAGGATGTGCGCATCTGAATCTCGATGAACTCCGACGCACTGGCTGCACGGATTGAGAACTTGCTCGGCCCTACGCCGTCGAGCAGCGCCGAAAATATCCCGTCGAGACCTCCTCCGCCCATTCCGGATCATGAAATCATCGCCCGCGTCGGTGGCGGCAGTTATGGCGAAGTCTGGCTGGCGCGAAGTGTCACGGGAGCATTGCGCGCGGTCAAAGTCGTCTGGCGATCCCACTTTTCCAGCGAGCGCCCGTATGAGCGTGAATTCCATGGGATCGTTCAATTCGAGCCGATCTCGCGGTCGCACCCGGGAGTCGTGAATGTGCTCCACGTCGGACGCGATGACGCGGCGGGTTGTTTCTTTTATGTGATGGAGCTGGCTGATGATGGTTCGGAGTCCCGCCTTCAGGCGGTCAACGGATCGGATCAACCAAATCGTTCCATTCAAGATCCCACCACGGACCGCCTAAAGGCGGAACTCCAAACATACACCCCTCGCACTCTCGCTTCCGAGCTGAAATCCCGCGTGCGGCTCTCCGTAACCGAAGCCGTTTCCCTGGGCGTGCAACTGGCCGGCGCGCTTGGGCACCTGCATCGACACGGGCTGGTGCATCGCGATGTCAAGCCGTCCAACGTGATCTTCGTCCAGGGGCAGGCCAAGCTGGCTGACATTGGCCTGGTAACGGGGATGCACGAAGAGCGCTCGTTCGTGGGCACGGAAGGATTCATTCCGCCCGAAGGTCCGGGCAGTGAACGCGCCGATCTGTTCGCTTTGGGCCGGTTGCTTTACGAAGCGGCCACCGGCAAGAATCGCTGCGATTTCCCCGGTTTGCCGGACGACCTGGACCGTTGGCCCAGGAGCGAACGAGAAGGGTTGATCGAGTTGAACGAAGTGCTCGCGCGGGCTTGTGCTCCGGAGGCCAAGAACCGCCACGGCAACGCGGCGGAACTGGCTGGCGATTTGAATCTGATTCTCGCGGGCCGTTCCGTGCGTCGCGCCTATCGTATTGAACACCAGCTTCGCGTGGCGAAGTGGGTTTCCATCGCGGCGCTGGTCTTGGTTTTCGCCACCGCTTTCTCCAATTGGCTGCAACGCCGGCAAAGGGAAGTCTCCGAAGCCCAGGCCCGGCGGGAAGCAACTCTGCGCGAAGAGACACAAAAATCTTTGGCCCGCGCCGAAGCTGCGGAACGGGCATCGCAACAGCAACTGTACAGCGCATTGTTGGAACAAGCCCGCGCCACAGTCCTCACAAGTGAGGTCGGTCACCGTGTGCGGGCGCTGGACGCCGTGCGCCGGGCGGGCACCATTTCCAATTCGGCCACACTGCGAGGCGTAGCTATTGCCGCGCTCGCCCTGCCGGATTTGCACTTTGAACAGGAACTGCCGATCACAGCCGGGGTAACCGGTGCGGTCCTGGACCCGGCGTTTGAGCGTGTTGCACTCTCCCGGGGGGTCGGGCCGGTTGAAATTCGGTCCGTGGCCGATCAACAGTTACTCGCGACGCTGGCCGCCAGCACAAACCGGCCGACGTTCGGCGGGCTGTGGAATCCAGACGGACGGTTTCTTGCCGTGACTCGCGACCATGACTCAGCCGGGCGGGTGAAGAATGTTGAAGTTTGGGAAATTGCGGAAGCAAGGCGTGTCCTGCTGGTGCGCGATTTGTTGTGGGCCGCGATTTCGTTTCATCCACGGTTGCCCCGAATTATGATCGGCGTGGAGCCCGCGACTGTTGTGACGTGGGATTTGGAAACCGGCCGGGAACTTGCGCGCCATCGACTGGAGGAGCAACCGCTTGTTCTGAAGTTTTCCCCGGCCGGCG
>CAZCUL010000531.1:0-2844 GCA_964501475.1 uncultured Verrucomicrobiota bacterium
GAGCGTTCCTGCACGTGGTGCGGGTCCATCCAGATGGAGTTTTGGATGAGGCGCTGGCTGGAGATGCCTCGCATTTTACAGGAGTACACGCGCTAGAACCGATCAGCGATCTGCGCATCGTCATCGTCCCGGAGCTGACCCTGCTCGAGGCGGGCGCGTTTGCAGGGGCGTTTGATCGGTTTCGATCCTTCCTCGAGCCGCGCCGGATTTTTTTGGTTCTCGATCCGCCGCCCGGTCTCGCCGGCGCTTCGTCTGCGATTGACTGGGTGCGAAACTCCGTACCCAACGATGCCGTTTTCTGCGCCATTTACTTTCCCTATCTGCGGTTTGCCCTCGAAGGCGTCGTGGTCACTGCCGGCGCCTCAGGGGCGATGGCTGCGGTCTATGGCAGGAATGACACGGCCAGCGGAATCTGGCGCAGCCCGGCAGGCACGGGCTTGCCCATTCGGGCAGCGGACCTCAGCCCGGTTTTAAGCGGGGGCGATTTTGATTCGCTCAATGAGAACCACATCAACACGATTCGTGAGTTCAGCGGCGCAGGCATCGTTCCCTTCGGCGCTCGCACTCTCGACCGTGTCCAGGTCGAAAATCGTTTTATAGCCGTCGTGCGGACACGCGATTGGATTGCCGCGTCTATCGAGCGGGCCTTGAGTTTCGCGGCAGCCCGAGACAATGATCCCGGCCTGTGGAGTGACATTCGCACCATGGTGGAGGACTTTCTGGGGATGTTGTTTCGGGAAGGCGCCTTCATTGGAGCGACGCCCGACGAGGCATTTTTTGTTCGATGCGATGCCACCACTACCACGCCTGCGGACGTCGCTGCTCATCGGGTGAACGTGGTTTATGGCATCGCCTTATTGCGGGCGGGCGAGTTTGATCTAACGACGTTGAGCGCCCCTGCGCATGACCCTGACCGGCCTGCGCCGCGCGTGCAGGTTCGGATGCGCGCGCGGCTGGGCAGCCTGGAGCTGGCTTACCCGACGGCAGCCGGCTTTCATTACCATCTCGAACGAGGCAAAACACTTCAACCCGGCGGCTGGAGCGCGTCCGGCGCTTCGGAAGCGGGCGACGGCGCGTGGCGAAACGCCGTCTTTCCGAGGGGCGGGTCTGCCGAGTTTTTCCGCGTGCGCCTCTCTCCGGTTCGTTAGCAGGCCGGTCGGGCGGCACTTACTCTGGTTGCCGGCAGCTTGCCTTTGGGGAAGGCACAGTTTTAAGCTTTGAAAGGTGAGAAGATTTTTTAGTCCGGCTGAATATCTGTGCTGCCTGAGTCTGGCTTTTCTTCCGAATTCAAAAGGCGAAACGAACCTTCTCAAGGTCACCGAACTGACGGTTCAACCCGGCGCAGCGGGTTTCAGCCTGGTGCCGGCAGAGCTGTCCGGAATTGAATTCACAAACCGCGTGTCCGAGCAGCGCGGGGCCACCAATCAGATTTATTACAGCGGTTCGGGCGTGGCGCTCGGGGATGTCGATGGAGACGGCCGAACCGATCTCTACCTTTGCGGGCTGGATGTTGACAACAAGCTGTTCCGGAACCTGGGCGGCTGGAGGTTCGAGGACAGGACAGCCGCTGCCGGTGTGGCTTGCGCTGGTCAAGCCTCCACAGGCGCGGTCTTCGCGGATGTGGATGGGGATTCGGACCTCGACCTTCTGGTCACTTCCCTCGGAAACGGAGTGCGGTTGTTTTTAAACGATTCCAAGGGTGGATTTGCTGAGGCCACGAAGGCAGCCGGATTATCCAGCCAACACGCTGGCATGACCCTGGCGCTGGCGGACATCGACCGGGACGGCGATCTCGATTTGTACGCAGCGAATTATCGTTCGAGCACTTTTCAGGACCAGGTCGATGTGCAATTCAGGCTTCGCAATGAAGCGGGACAGACGCGCATCGTGGCGGTGGATGGCCGCCCGATGACCGATCCGGACCTGCGTTATCGCTACTACGTCGATGAGCGGGGCACGATTCAGGAACGTGGCGAGGAGGATGTCCTCTACCGAAATGATGGCCAGGGCCGCTTTTCCGCGGTGTCATGGACTGACGGGACTTTCCTGGATCAAAATGGCGAGCCGCTGGACGAGCCGCCTCGGGACTGGGGTCTGGCCGCGATGTTTCGCGATATGAATGGCGACGGCGCCGTGGACCTCTACGTCTGCAACGACAACGAATCTCCCGACCGCATCTGGATGAACGATGGGAGCGGAAAGTTCCGGGCGCTTTCCACCCTGGCTTTGCGCGAAACCAGCCTCGCTTCGATGGGAATTGATTTTGCCGACATCAATCGCGACGGCTTCGATGATTTTTTTGTCTCGGACATGCTGGGGTACGATCATGAAACGCTGCACACCCAAATGGCGCCGCTCTACCCGGTGAACTTGTCCGGCGGCTCAGACCTGCGGCTGCAGTTTCCGCGAAACACACTCTTCCTAAACCGCGGAGATAATACCTTTGCCGAAATCGCGCAATTCAGCATGGTCGAGGCGAGCGACTGGACCTGGTCTCCCATCTTTCTGGATGTCGATCTGGATGGTTTCGAGGACCTGCTGATCACCACCGGGCTGGAGAAGAACCTGCGCCATGCGGATGCGCGTCAAAAGATCGAGCTCCTGCGGCGGCAGAAGCGGCTGACCCAGGCGGAGTTCGTGGAGATCAGACGGGGATTGGGCCGATTGGATACGCCAAACTACGCCTTTCGAAATCGAGGTGATCTCACCTTCGAAAACACCAGCAAAGCCTGGAACTTCGATTCGCGTCTTTCTTCTCACGGAATGGCCATGGGCGATCTCGACGGCGATGGCGATCTCGATCTGGCGGTGTCATGCTTGAATGCTCCCGCGTTGCTCTATCGC
>CAZCUL010000532.1:0-6131 GCA_964501475.1 uncultured Verrucomicrobiota bacterium
CGACGAGAAGGGCGTGATCGCTTATATGGGCGCCATCGATGACAGACCTTCTCCCGGTGGCGATCCGCGTAAGGCCCGCAATTATGTTCGAGAAGCCGTCGAAAGTCTTCGGGCCGGAGAAGAAGTGAAGGTGAAGAAAGAAAAGCCATACGGCTGCGGCATCAAATACGGCACCTGAGATAGCAACGATTCCCGCCCGGTTTTGCTCCCAGCGTCGGGGCGCCGGTTGCCGGCTTTGGTCGATATGCGTACGGGGTTCAGCCCCGGTCGGGTCGGACGGTGGATGGCCACAAGCCCAAATCGATTAACTGCTTTGTGGCAGTAGCGGCCCAATCCTTGTTCGCCAATGGGCTGGCTGGACTGGGATGCAGGATTTGCCCGATCTTGACGCCAGTTCTCTCGCAACCGGCGCGGAGCCGTCTGGTGGCGAAATCGCCAATGCCAACCAACCATTCCGGCCTCAGCGCGTCGCAGACGCGGAAGAGATGATGATCGCAGATTTCCAGAAGCGGCGCTGCCTGCCGGGCCGGGAGGTGATTCGGAGTATAGTTGCGGCCGCTCTCTTCCAGGAACGCCAAAGGGCAGTAGTTCATCACCAGATGGTCGCGAAAGAAACTGGGAGCGGGTCCAAAGCGTTTGGCGAAGAGGCCCCACAGACGCTCGCCGCTGACCTCGGAGCGATGACAATCAAATCCCTGAATCGGTCGCGCGGAATGCTCGCGGACAGGCTTTTCGATCCTTCCGCTGAGGCCCAGCCAATCGCGTACGGCGGACACTTCCCCGAAAGGCACGCCGGTTTGCACCATCCCGAAAGGCCCCGGATTCATTCCCCAAAAGACGACCCGCTTTCGGCTGTTGCCGTATCGGCGGAGGTAGGCCTGGTGAATGTCCCAGGCGTAGGACAGCGGGTTATAGACGTGCTTGATCGGCGGCCCGAAGCAGAGCCGGTCCGCCTGGATGGCCAGATCGTGCGCTGCTTGGACCAATTGCTCAGCTATCTCGGAATCAGCCATTCCAGCGGGCAGCAGTCTAATGAGGCGCCGGCCTCACGTGAAGGCCGGGTATGATCTCTCCTTCTGCTTCTGTTGTGGCCGTCTGGCGGTGCACACCGAAATGCCTTCCCGATCCTTCTTGCCCGCAGGTCAGGGCAACAGCTTGCCCACCACGGTGCTGATCGTTTTTCCGTCGGCCCGGCCCGCGGCTTTTTCCTGCACAACCTTAATGACGTTGCTCATCTCTCGTTTGCTGGTGGCGCCCGTTTCCTGGATGGCGGATCGGACCAATTGATCGAGTTCCTCCGCAGAGAATGGTTGCGGCAAAAAGGATTCGAGAACCGTCGTTTCGCGCGCCTCCTTTTCAGCCAGCTCCGGCCGTCCGCCGCCGCGATATTGTTCCTCGGCGTCGCGGCGTTTCTTGATTTCTTTTTGGACAACCGAAACGATTTCGGCGTCCGAAAGGCCCTCGGTCTTGCGTTCGATCTGGGCGTAACCAAGGGCGGATTTGAGCATGCGCAATGTGGACAGACGTTCGGCGTCTTTGCCAATCATCGCCGCCTTGATCTCCTGCTGAATCCGTTCCTGCAACGGCATGTTTAATCGGATGCTTTGAGGTTGCGGAGTTCATCCCGCACTTTGGCCGCCTCTTCGTAATCCTCGCGCTTGACGGCTTCGTGCAGGGCCATTTCGAGCTGCTCCCGTTTGCTCTTCGGCCGTTTGCTCTGGATTTCATTCATCCATTGTTGAAGGGATTGAATTTCGGGGCTGTGCTCGAGCAGGTCTTCGCGGCCGAATTGATGATAGAACTCGCGCAGCTTCTCCAAACCGTCCTCGATTTGCGACACGGCGCCGGCAAAGTCCTGCGCCTGCAAACTCTGCGATGCCCGCCCGCGCGTGTGAATCATGACCACCTGCGGCCGAAACTGCTCCAGCGACCACGCCAGTTCCTGGGTCTCGGCGTATTCCGACACGAAATCGAACAGGCGAAGATTCCGCGCCGTGTCGCGCACCACCCCCACGTAATCCTCGAGCTGCAACAGGCAAATGCAGCGGTGATGATATTGAAGCGCTTCAAGCTGCAGCCGCGAACATTCTTCCGTGCCGACCTTGAATTCCTCCTCGGTCTTGGCCTCGCTCAGTTGCGAAAGATAAAAATCGTAAAGCGACGGATGGCCGAACGGCTTTTTGCCGTCGGGCCGCCCATGGGCATTCATCTGCAGCAGGCCCAAATCGACGCGCAATTGAATCTTTTCCACTCCATCCTTGCCAATGAATCTCCTCACAATCACCTGGCCGGGCTGGTACTCCCACTGGTCCAGGAGGTGCGAAATGTCGAAATTCATGCCGACACTATGGCCCGCCGCTCCCATCAAGTCAACGAACGGAGCGGGCATGCGGGCGGCGAGCAATATCCTTGATCCAGAAATTGCCGCCAACCTGCCGGAGCGTGTCAATACACAGCCGGTTCGCAGCCCCGCCCCGGCGAGCCTGAGGGAGAATCCGAGTCCCTCCGGATCAAAAGGGAACTCCCTGGGCCGGGCCCTCCAGTCGCTGATCTAAACGATGGATGGTGTTGTAAATCTCACGGGCCATCAGCGCGCCGTCGGCAGTCCTGATCCGGAATTGGATTCGCATTTGCATGACCGGCTGAAGCCCGGGGATTTCCAGGAACACTGTCCTGCCATCCGGCCGCATCTGAATCGATTTGATCGCAACCTCGTCCCGGCCTTTCTCATTCGGATTCGCCACGGAGAACTCGGGCGAGCCGTACTGGTCACTCCAAAGGTAATTCCATTGTTCGATGGCGTAGTTTCCCGGATCGCCAGCATCAACGCGGTCGAGTGAAGCGGTAAAACCGAGTTCAATCCCCTCAGCGCCCACCCTTAAACTGCGCGGCATATGGACCGGTTTGCCCGTGTAACGGACGCGTTGCAAGGCGCCTTCCCGCGCCCCGCCGGTTTGCCAGCCGCGCAGCCCGCACACATAGAGCTGGCCGTCGAGCGGATGGAAACGCCCGCGCATGATCCCGGAATCAAATTTCAGCGGAAACTGCACGACGCCGCCCTGCGCCTGCCCATCGATCTTCTCCATCAAGGCCAGGAACAAAGTCCCTTTGCCGTAAGAGGTGTGCAGAAGCTGATTGTGAAACGGCCCCCAACGCTCGCTCGTCACCCAGACTTGCCCGCCGCTCGAATTGTCGATGGTGACGGGCAGCCAACAGATTGGCTTGTCATAATCTTCCGGCACGGTCTCCCTGCGGGCATGCGGCACATAGCCGTAGAACCCGCCTTTGTGGACAAGATTAAGCCGGCTGGCGGGGACCCAATTTCCCTGATTATCGCTGCAGGTGATTTGGTCGTTCGGCCCCACGCTCATGCCATTGGGCGCGCGCATCCCGGTGGCGAATAATTCGGAGCGGCTGCCGTCCTTGGACACCCGGATCATGCCGCCGTTGAGCGGCAGCTCCGGATCGACGCGATGCCCGCAGCGCGTGTAATAGAAATTGCCTTCGCTGTCGGTGTGCAGCTCGAAGGCAAACGCGTGGTAGCTCGGCCCAATCGGTGTGTCGTTGTTGAAATTCTCGTAGAAGTCCGCCTCGCCGTCGCTGTTCAAATCGTGCAGACGAGTAATCTGGTCCCTGCAAGTGAGGTAAATCGTATCATCCACAATCTTCAAACCGAGCGGCTCGAACAAGCCGGCGGCGTAACGCTTCCAGGTCACCCGCTCCAGTTTGTCGTCGATCCCCGAGACGATCCAGACATCGCCATTCCAGGTCGAGACCGCGGCGCGTCCGTCGGAGAAAAAATCGAGCGCCACCAGGCGCATCCAGGAATGCCACCGGTTCTCTTCGGGGATCGTCAGTGTGTCCACCAGGTAAGCGCCGCTCCCCGGGCCGAGGCGCCCTTTAGTGACGAGCGCTTCAGGCCAAAGCGAAGGCCCGCCTTTGCGAAGGCGCTGCAATTCTTCCACTGGATCATCCCGCCATCGAGCCGCTGCTTTGGGATCGCCTGCCACATCACTGGAGATGCATACCCTGAACCGAGCAGGTTCCTTTAGTGCGGGAAGCCTCAAGTAAAGCAGGCCATTTTCAGCATCCAATTCGCTGCCCGCCGGCAGGTCCTTTCCCCAGGCGGTGATGGTGGTTCCGCCGTTGCGCAACGCGACCGATCTCATTTCGCCAGCCGCGGATTTGAGAACGTGATGCTCCACCTGACTTCCCGGGAGCTCGCAGACCAGCATATAAAGCGGTTCAGCAGCAGGCCCTGCTTGGACTGTGCGCGTAAAGGCAGCCACGCCACTCTGGTGTTGGTAGTCGGGCAACTCGAGCACGTTCGCGCCCGCCACGGTGTAGGCCAGGGCGACTTGATCGCCGTGCCGGTAAAGGCCTTTGTAATGAGCCAATTCTTTTGGCAGCGGCCCTTCGCGAAGAGCCCGCGGATCGTCAAACCGACTATCGCGGCTCCAACCCGGGCGAAGGCCGGTCCGGAAGACGATATCTCCCGCAATCAACGCATGCAGGCTCCCTTTCGAAGAGGTCAGATGCGTCTTCGAAATATCAAGAAAATCGCCCGTCCACCCCGCACTGTAGCGCATCAAATCGGTGTCGAAGCAAACCGCTGCCTCGTTCGACCTGCCAACGTGAATGGCAATGCCTTTGAGCGCGATGTCCTCGTAGTCTTTCCCGCCCGGCCCGGGCTTGGGGCTGATGGTGTAAGTTTGAAAGGGGCCGTAATCCATGTCGTACCCTTTCCCTTCGCGGACCTGCGCCGCGCCGAAAACCGCCCCTGCCGCGAGCCACAGCGCGACGGCGACAGGCGCCCACATTCTCGGCGCCGGTGCAAATGAATGCTTCTGCCCGGGCAATCGCTTCAATAAAATCGCTCGCTCCACATTACTCTCAGCAGTTGTTCCGCCTCGGATCATTTGTCCGGAACAGGTCGTTGCGCCGCCCAAAAAATGGCGTTGATCAGGAGTCGCTGGAGCTGCCCGTCTTCAAAATCCTCGGGCACACCCAGAGAGGTATAAAAGACGCGACCGCCCTTGTGATTTCGCACCCACGCCACCGGTTCGCTGTAGCGCGGGGTGGCGGCCGTGAGCAGCACGGTGGCGTCTTTGGCCAGGTCCGGATTCTTGTATAGCTTCCCCCGGGTGGTGAACGGTTTTACGCCCGTCAACACCGGATGATCTTTCGCCTCGATGCGGACGTGCGCCAGAGCTTCCTCGTAATGCCCCTTGTAGTTCCCGCCCAGCACCTCGCGGTCGAAAGCGGCCGTATCCGGCTTCCAGTTTTGAAAGGCATGGCTGGCGGTGCGAATAGCTACGATTGGTTTGCCCGCCGCCACCCACTTCTCGATTCGCGCGAGCTGTTCTTCAGGCAAAGTCAGGCGGCGCGTGAACAGCACCATCAGGTCGCCTGTTTCAAGCGCTTCCAGCCCGGGCAAATCGTCTCCCTTGTCGCGCCCGAAAGCGCGCTCGCATTGGATCGGGTAGTTCTTCTCCAGAATCTCCTGGAGCTTTGCCAGCGAAGCGTCCGACCTGTACTCGGCCGAGCCCGACACAAGGCAGACCTTCAACGGTTGTTTTTCCGCGGCGGTCGCCGGTGTCAGCGGCAAGAGGGACGCTGCCAGAGCGGCCGGAATGAAGAGGGCGAGCCTGTTTCGGAGGGGTTTCATAAGCCTAAGAAAAAGTCTTGGTTGAAAAGCTGTCAATGCCAATGCTGATAAATCTTCAACTCTTGGGCGGCACAAAACTGGTAAGCGTGCGCCCCGCCAGAAACTCGGAAACAGGCCCCAGCGGTCCAAAGTGATCGCAAATGATTTTCAGAGCCATCAGAATTGGCACTGCCAAAAGCGCTCCGGGAATCCCCCATAACCAGGTCCAAAAGATAATGGAAGTGAAAATGACAACCGGGTTGAGGGTCAGCCGGCGGCCCAGGACGGTGGGCGTGACGAAGTTGGATTCCACAGCGTGGATCGCCAGGTAAGTGAGCGGCGGCAGCACGGCCTGACCCGCCGATTCGAATGTGAGCAGGCTGGCCAGCGTCAGCACGAGCACACCGAGAAACGGCCCCAGGTAGGGAATGAAGTTCAGGAGGCCCGTGATGACCCCCCACAGGATCGGGTTCGGCATGCCATA
>CAZCUL010000533.1:0-6584 GCA_964501475.1 uncultured Verrucomicrobiota bacterium
TCCCAACTCCAGCAGTCCGGCGTTTTGGTAAAGCTCCACGTAGTTGGTGTGCGAGATCATGCCGGCCGTTTCCCGTTGGCGGTTCAATTCGCGCAGCGACAGTCTGTCCAGCGCCAGCGGATCGGTGCTGAAGCGCAGTTCATTCAAAGCTGCCGAATAGTGGAGCAGGGTCCGCTGCTCCCCCTGGTATTGGCAGAGGAGCGCATCCACTACGTTGAGCACGACACGGTCGCCCAGTATCGGCAGCGCATAGATTTCGGGAACGGCGACTGCCAGTTTGGCCGGGTTGCCTTCGAAACGCGCCGTGTTATCCACACTGCCAAGGGCAAGGCTGTAAATGTTTCCCCAGACCCCGACCCGATTATGGTTCAGCAAGGGAGTGATGTTAATGATCTTTGTCATTTCGCGGCTCACGAGCTTCGAGACGAACGAGCGGCGGCCAACCCCCTCCCCCGTTTTGCCAAACTCCAAATCGCCAAAGACAAGCTGGCCAATCAAGGCAGTTTCATAAAATGTCTGCTCATCGTAGCCGCTCTCCGCCGCCCCGGCGACGCGCACCCCGTAGCGCGAGGCCAACTCGAGAAAACCTGCCTGGCGGAGATCGGCCTCTTGCTTGTCCCAGACAATAATCTGCCGGCGAGGAATGCCCGCTGTCAGCAGTCCTTCAACCACAGCGGCCACGACGGCCGGGCGGGTGCCGCTATTGGCGCCGGGATTCGAGACTACCTTGATCCCGACGATGTCCTGTGTGGAAACAAGACTGAGCCATGCCTCCGCGGGGCTCGCTTTCCCGGTCAACAAAGTGACGCCACGAGGCACCATCTGACGCACCTGCGCCCATTGGGCCTCGAACGCCACCGTGGCGGCCGGATTGTGGACCACCACCACGCGGGCGGCGGGCGTTTCGGGCGGGCGCGAAAACAAGAGGTCGTTTCCGGCGGCGCAGAAGCTTCCCAAGAGCAGGCCCGCGCAGAACCACAACGCCGTCTTTTGTGCATTCCTTGACACCTTCACTGCTGGATGGTACGTCGAGCTTGAATGGTGACCATGAAAAAATTCATTTGCCCCGGCCTCTTCTGGCCTTTTGCCATCCTCGCATTGCTGGCGGCCGGTTGCAAACCGTCCGGGCCGGGGGCGCTTTTAAAGGGCGAACAGCTTATCCGGCAGGGCGAGCATGATCGGGCCGTCGAGATGCTCCAACTGGCTACCCAACAATTGTCCACCAACGCCCAGGCCTGGAACCATCTCGGCCTGGCTTACCACGGGAACAACCAGGCGGAACTGGCCTTTCGCGCCTATCGCCACGCTCTTTCCGTCGATCATAAGCTGGCCGCGCCCCGCTACAACCTGGGTTGCCTCTACCTGGAGAAGAACAATCCTGAAGCCGCCATCGACCAGCTCACCAGTTACACTCTTTTGGAGCCCCGTTCCCTGAACGGATGGCTTAAGCTTGCCGCCGCATATCTTCAGTCCGGCAATCATGACGCCGCCGAGCGCACCTACCGGTCCATCCTTCAGGTAAACGCTCGCGTCCCTCAAGCTTTGAATGGGATGGGCCTGGTCCAGGCTTATCGTAAGAAGCCGCTGGATGCCCTCTACTATTTCAACGCGGCGCTGACGCACGATCCTTCCTATGGCACCGCGATGCTGAACGCCGCCGTTCTGGCTCACCGCAGCCTGAACAACCGCCCGCTGGCCCTTCAAAGATATCGCGAATATCTCGCGCTGAAACCGCGCCCGGCAAACTCGCGGGAAGTCGAAAAGATCGCCAGGGATATTGATGTCGCCATAAACACGCCCGAGGCTGAATCTTCTTCTCCTGCGCCGGCTACCCGCGCGCCGGAGCTTCCCCCGGAAGTCGCCGCCGTTTTGAGACCCCCCGGCCCGTCGAACCCTCCATCTTCCCGCGCGGCCCCGCCCGAGACTGTTCCAGATGAGAGGACTTCCCCGCCTGCCACACCTGCGGTCACGCGAGCGCCTCCGACCACGCGCGCGCACGAAGCGGCGCCGTCCGCCCCACCGCCTGGGAGTGAGCCTCCCGTCACGCGCCCGGCTGAATCATCCGCAAGACCGGCCGACAACACCTCTTCCGATCCGACTGGTCGCCGATCGCCTGTAGTGGCGCGCGCCGATACCGCCGCGCCTGTCCCGTCCGGCGATGCCGAAGCTCGCCCGCCGAGGCGCAATCTGGTCGAGCGCTTGAATCCGTTCACCAATCGCACCAGAGGGTCGAGAGAAAGAGAGACCGCGTTGCGGCCCACGGAACCTGCTCCGCGCGCCGGCCCGAGAGTGCCTGATCTTCGGCCCACCTGGCCGCGCTACAGCTATCTTTCGCCGTCTGCGCCGCGCGCTGGGAATCGTCGTGAGGCCGAGCGTTCCTTTGCCGCGGGCGTGAGCGCGCAGAAGCCCGGGCGCTACAGTGAAGCGGCCGGTTATTATGAGCGCGCCATCAGCGTTGATCCGGCCTACTTCGAGGCCCATTTCAACCTGGGTTTGGCCGCTTTCCAACTGAGCGATTGGCGCAAATCACTCGCGGCTTACGAACACGCATTGGCTCTGAAGCCCGATTCCGCGGACGCGCGTTACAATTTTGCCCTGGCTTTGAAATGGGCGAATTATCCGCAGGATGCGGCCGAGCAGCTTCAGCGCATTCTGAAAGAGAGGCCGAATGAAACCCGCGCCCACCTGCTCCTGGCCAACCTCTACGCTCAACAGTTGCAGCAGTCCCGGCTGGCGCGGCAGCATTATCTGAAAGTGCTGGAAAAGGACCCGAACCATGCGGAAGCCGGCAAGATCCGCTTCTGGCTCGGGGCCAATCCATAGCCGGATCATTCCGGGTCAACCGTTAAGGCCGTTTTGATCGTGTGATTTCCAAAGGGACCCGTTTCGACCACGACCAGTATTCGGCGTTCGCCGACACCGGCTTTGCGGAGAAGCTGAAGCGAGACAACCACATTTGCGAAGCAGCAATTCTTCCCATGAACCGTGCTGCCGATGTGGCTCAATTTGGACTGCGGTGGCAAGCGAAGCGCGACACCGCTTTGGCTTTGTCAGTCGTTGCAGAAGCCGGAGCCAAAGCGCCGTCGCCGCTGTGCTCTGCCGGTCCTCTACCGCTTTCTTTCCAGAGCGTGCTGAAGCTTATGATTCGCCCGTCGTCCATCCTGTGCGCGCGGCCAAAGCGCCAGAGGACGGGGCGCAGTCCAAGACCTGGCGGATTTTCCAATGGCTCCCGTTAAACACGAAGCGTCTTGGCGTGTGGTATTCCTCTGCACTCTGCCGGCCCACTGCAGAACGTGTTCTTCCGGTTCATGGTCCAATGCGCGCGCGAAAGCGGATGGAGGCTGCCCATGAACCTGGTTCAGGGGCGCAATGCGCGCAAAAAATTTCGGGGAAGTCTCATTTTGCGGAGCGCGGCTGTCCCCAGCCGCAGCATGAGCGAACTCGAATGAGCCTGGGGGATTCTCCCGCGTCATCGCACTTCCCAGGCGGCTGAGGACAGCCGCGCACCGGGTTAAAATGAGAATTGCCGTCTGCGAAAATTCCACCATTGCCTTGCCTGGTGCTTTTTCGAATGATGCTGTGCTCTATGTCGCAGCGCAGACAGTATCCGTTTCATTTGCTCGAGCCGAAATGGCAGCGGCGGTGGGACGAGCAGCAGACCTTTCGAGCGTGGAATCCGGACGAGACGGTGCCAGCCACGCATCCCTTCGCCGAACGGCATCCCGAATTGACCAAAGAGTCCGGCCGGTTGCCGCCCCGGTATTACGTGCTGGATATGTTCCCCTACCCTTCGGGCGCGGGTCTGCACGTGGGCCACCCGGAGGGTTATACCGCGACTGATATTCTGGCCCGATACCGCCGGGCGCTCGGTTTTCATGTGTTGCACCCGATGGGTTGGGACGCCTTCGGTCTGCCGGCCGAACAATACGCCATCCGCACCGGGCAGCATCCTCGCAAAACCACCGAGGAGAATATCGCGAACTTTAAGCGGCAAATCCGGTCGCTCGGCTTCAGCTACGATTGGTCGCGCGAGATCAACACGACCGATCCGGGCTACTTCAAGTGGACGCAATGGATTTTCCTTCAGATTTACGGCGCGTGGTTCAATCCGAATTCGAACAAGGCGGAGCCCATCGAGACCCTGCCCTATCCGCCGGAATTGGGAACCGAAGAGGAACGCCGCGCCTACCGGGACGGAAGACGGCTGGCGTACGTGGCGGAAATGCCGGTTTGGTGGTGCGAGGAGCTGGGCACGGTCCTGGCCAACGAAGAGGTGGTGGACGGCAAGAGCGAGGTCGGAGGATACCCGGTGGTGCGAAGGCCGATGCGGCAATGGATGCTGCGGATTACCGCTTACGCGGAACGATTGTTGCGGGACCTCGAGGCGATCGATTGGAGCCATTCGCTCAAGGAAATGCAGCGGAACTGGATTGGGCGTTCCGAAGGCGCGGAAGTGGATTTCGCCATTGAGAATTCGACGCGGAAGATTCGCGTCTTCACGACCCGGCCGGACACCCTTTTTGGCGCGACCTACATGGTGCTGGCGCCCGAGCACAACTGGGTGGACGCGGTGACCAGCGGCGAAGAGCGTGCCGCGGTCGAGGAATACCGCAAAGGAGCGGCGGCCAAAAGCGACCTGGAGCGGACGGAACTTGCCAGGGAGAAAACGGGCGTTTTTACCGGGGCTTACGCCATCAATCCCGCCAATCAAGAGCGCATTCCCATATGGATTGCGGACTATGTGCTGGCGACGTATGGGACGGGCGCGATTATGGCGGTGCCGGCGCACGACACGCGCGACCTTGAGTTTGCGCGCAAATTCAACCTGCCGGTGCGCGTCGTGGTTGAGGCGCCGGAAGGTCAGGAATCGGTTGGATTTGTCGGCGACGGCCTGAGCGTGGACTCCGGTTTGATCACCGGTCTGCCCACGGTCGAAGCCAAGAAAAAAATCACGGACTGGCTCGAGAAAGAGGGACTGGGCAAAAGGATGGTGAACTACAAACTGCGCGACTGGCTTTTCAGCCGCCAGCGTTACTGGGGCGAACCTTTTCCCATTGTTTGGAAGACCGGCTCCGACGGGAATGTTTATCATGAAGCCGTGCCCGAAGGCGAGCTGCCGGTGTTGCCGCCCGAATTGACCGATTACAAACCCACTGCCGGCGGCGATCCGCCGTTGGCGCGGGCCAAGGAGTGGGTGGAACGGATGGACGGTTCGACCCGGGAGACCAATACCATGCCGCAATGGGCAGGCAGTTGCTGGTATTATCTGCGTTATTTGGACCCCCGGAACACGGCCAGTTTCTGCGGGCGCGAGGCCGAGCAGTATTGGATGGGCAAAATCGCATCGGGGGCGGATCAGGAAGGAGGGCCGCCTCGATCGCAGCCGGGCGTGGACCTGTACGTCGGGGGCACCGAGCACGCTGTGCTGCATCTGCTCTACGCGCGTTTCTGGCACAAGGTCCTTTATGATTTGGGTCGTGTTTCCTCGCCGGAACCTTTCTTCAAACTGGTGAACCAGGGGATCATTTTGGGCGAGTTGCAGTTTACCGTGTTCACCTTTTTGGATGGCCGCAATTGCAGTGTGGACGCTGTGCGTGAAATCGAGGAGGAATCGTCCGGGACCGGCCGGCGAATGACCGCGACACATAAGGAAACCGGCGAGCGCCTGATCGGCCGGAGGGTCTCGAAAGAGGAAGTGGAAAAGACACCCGAAGGCTATGTCCTGCAGCGCGACTCTGAGATTCGAGTGGATGCGCGCAGCTTCAAAATGAGCAAAGCCCGCGGCAACGTCATTAACCCCGACGAAATTGTCGGAGTTTACGGGGCGGACGCCTTTCGGCTTTATGAGATGTTTATGGGTCCGCTGGAGATGATGAAGCCGTGGAGCACCGAGGGTGTGGAAGGAGTTTATCGTTTCCTGGGCCGGGTCTGGCGTCTGTTGGTGGATGAAAAGAGCGAGACAGAATTCGAGCAAGCGTTGACTGCGGCTCCCGAGCGGGGCGCTCAATTGCTGGAAGAGGTCCAATTAAGCCCGGCGATCAAGGCGCTCGAGCCCACGAAAGCGCAACTGAAGGTTCTGCACGCCTGCATAAAAAAGGTAACGGAAGACCTGGACGGGTTCCGGTTCAACACCGCGATCTCGGCCTTGATGGTCTTCGTGAACGAGGCCATGGGGTGGGAAGTCAAGCCGGCTGGGGCGCTTCGGGATTTTTTGCTCCTTTTGCATCCGTTCGCACCGCATTTGGCGGAGGAGCTTTTTGCCAAAATGGCCGCGAAATTTTCCGGAACAGTCGAGGCGGCGATGAAGGCGCAAACGATGGCTTACCTGCCGTGGCCGACGTTTGACCCTGCACTGCTGGTGGAAGAGACGCTGGAGCTGGCGGTGCAGATCAACGGGAAGGTGCGGGACCGGATCGTGGTTCCAGCCGATGCCAGCCAGCAGGAGATCGAGACCGCGGCGCGTTCCAGCGAACGCATCCAATCCTTTCTGGCCGGCCAAAGCATCCGGAAAATTATTGTTGTGCGTGGAAGTCTGGTGAATATTGTCGCGGCCTGATCGTTGATATGGCTCTAAAATTGTCAAG
>CAZCUL010000534.1:0-6828 GCA_964501475.1 uncultured Verrucomicrobiota bacterium
GACGTCGGCGAAGGCGGGCGCATAGCGGTCAGTCAGGATTGCGGGGCGCATTGGGCGCCCGGGGAAATGGGCGTGCGCTTTCCTTTGCCGGACATGGTCGAGTTCTTTGCCTTCCCTCGCGTGTCGCCGGAGATGGCTCTGGCGATTCTGTCCGAAGGCGGTTTGCTCTACAGCGGAGTCGAGCATTTGGACTGGCGGCCGTTCGAACCGCCGGTCGAGTCCGTGCAATGCCTGGACATGTTCCGGGAGTGATCCCACATTCGGCACCGGCCCTGCGGCTGTCCGCGCCTGATCCGGGAACGCCCGAAGGCTGCTCGCCCTCTCTCCGTTCATTGCAGTGTGCTCAGTGTGCTCCATTGCGCTTGAGCGCAGTTCCGAAAACGCGTAAGAAAGCCGCGTGAACTCGAGTTCCGGAATCGCCCGATCTATTTCGAGCGCAATCTACCGTTTGGGCATTACGGCCGGGGTCTGTTGCCTTGCCGGGTTTTCCACCTGCAGCGCCGAAAACGCAGCCGAGCTGCTCGAAGTCCGGCGCATCTGGGACCAGGCGGCGCACAGCGCGTTTACCGACTTGATTCGTTTCAAGGATGGGTGGGTGTGCGCGTTTCGTGAAGGGACGCGGCATGTTTCGCCCGATGGCGCCGTGCGCGTGATCATTTCCAGCGACGGTAGAGAGTGGACTTCGTCCGCGCGCCTCGTCCGGGAAGAGGCCGATTTGCGCGACCCCAAGCTGGTTCAAACGCCGCAAGGCCGGTTGATGTTGACGGCGGCGGCGGCACTGAATCCTCCGGCTGACTCCAAGCATCAAACCCTGGCGTGGTTTTCCAGTGATGGGTGGAACTGGAGTGAGCCCGCCGCCATCGGCGATCCGAATTTCTGGCTCTGGCGGGTTGGCTGGCACAAGCGCACCGCCTACGGGATTGGTTATGGCACGGACGGCCAGAGGATGGTGCGGCTCTATGCCAGCAAGGATGTCCGGAAATTCGAGCCGCTGGTGGAGACCTTGTTTGATCAAGGCGACCCGAACGAGGCCGCGCTGCTTTTCCGGGAAGACGATTCCGCGCTCTGCGTGTTGCGCCGCGACGGCACCGAACCATCCGCCCAGCTCGGCAAATCAAATTCGCCGTTCAAGGATTGGACCTGGCACGACCTGGGGGTAAGGGTCGGCGGGCCGCAAATGATCCAACTTCCGGACAGCCGTATCGTGGTGGCTGCTCGTCGCTACGATGGCACTGTGCGGACGTCTCTGATGTGGCTTCACAAGGAGGCGAAATTACAGGAATTTCTCGCGCTCCCTTCCGGAGGCGACACCAGCTACCCCGGTTTGGTCTGGCACGAAGATTCGCTCTGGGTGAGTTACTACTCTTCGCACGAGGGGAAAGCATCGATCTATCTGGCTAAAGTGAAAGTGCCTGGTCTGGCGGAAGGCCAGCCTTAGTCGGCCGCTGGCGGTCGGATATTCGCCGACTGCCCGCCGGCGGGTGGAGACAATGGCGTGCGCAGATTGGCAATCCGCGATACGGCACAGCGCGGCAACACCGCAATCAAAGGAGCGCGACTGTCCTCAGCCGCGTCCGGCAAATTCGCGCACAAACCCGCGTGTGGTGGGAGGAGGATAAGGAACCAGCCGGTCTTTGGGCTCGGCGGGTGGGACCGAGGCGGCTGCGCTACAGCTTAACTCATTTTCCTGCTTATGCTTCGGCGAAGAAACGTTTGCACATCGGCCCAAAAAACGGCATAACTCCCCCCAGCATGGTTCATTCGGTTCTCACGCGCCAGTCCAGCACGGGCGTCACGACTTTTCGCGAGGAGTTTGTCAGGGCGTTTCGCTGGATGTTGCTGGCGCGAGTGCTCGACGACAAAATGGGAGGGCTTTATCGGGCCGGCAAAATTCACGGCGGAGTCTTCCTCAGCCGCGGCCAGGAAGCCCTGAGCGCCGCCGTCGGGCAATCCCTTCGCAAGGGCGATATTTTCGCGCCGTTGATTCGTGATACGGCGGGACGGCTGGTGTTTGGGGAAACGGTCCTGGACGCGGTGCGCACCTGCCTGGGTTCGCCCTTGGGACCGATGCGCGCCCGCGACGGCAATGTGCATCGGGGCAAACCGCGCGAGGGCTATATGGCAATGATCAGCCATTTGGGCGCGATGGTTGCGGTGGTGAATGGCGCTCTCATGGCCCGCCGATTCAAGGGCGTCACCAACATGGTGGGAGCGGTGTGCCTGGGAGACGGCGCGACTTCGACAGGCTCGTTTCACGAAGCCATCAACCAGGCTGCGATTGAGAAGCTGCCGTTGGTGGTGGTGATTGCGAACAATCAATATGCCTACTCCACTCCGACGTCCCGACAGTTTGCCTGCCGGTCGCTGCTCGACAAGGCCGTGGGTTACGGCGTCGAAGGCTGCGCGGTCGATGGAACGGATTTGGGGGCTTGCCTGAGAAAAGTGGGTGAAGCGGTGGGCAAGGCCCGGGCCGGACGCGGTCCGCAGTTGGTGGTGGCAAAACTGTTGCGTTTGTGCGGGCACGGCGAACACGACGACGCCCTCTATGTCGATCCGGGTTTGAAACAATCTCCGCTCGGACGCGACTGTCTGAAGGTGGCTGAGGAACATCTGCTGCAAAAGGGATGGGCAGACGGCGCGGCTCTCGAGGAATGGCGGAAGGAAGCGGTGCAGAAGGTCGAGGAGGCGGTGGCGACCGCCCAGAGGGAAGCCGCGCCTGACCCGTATAAAGAGAACTGGTGCGCCCTGGCCTCGAAACATTTGAGCGACGCTTACCCGGAGATTTAGAAGTCGTCCGCCGGGGGATTCGGCCGTTTATGAGCATAACGTATCTGGAAGCAATTCGGGAAGCGCAGGCGCGCGCGCTCGCGGAGGACCCGCGTGTCTTCATTTACGGACAGGATGTGGGGTCTTTTGGGGGAGCGTTCAAAGCGACGAAGAATCTGGCGCAGGAATTCCCGGGCCGGGTTTTGGATGCGCCCATCAGCGAGGATGCGATGGTGGGGAGCGCGATTGGCGCGGCCATTGAAGGGATGCGGCCGATCATTGAAATGCAATTCGCCGATTTCTCGACGCCGGGTTTTAACCAGATCATTAACCAGGCGGCGACGCTGTTTTGGCGCACGCAAGTGCCGTGTCCGATCACGATCCGTCTGCCGGCCGGAGGCACTTCCGGGAGCGGGCCGTTCCACAGCCAGAACCTTGAGACCATTTACGCCCATTTTCCGGGGGTGGTGGTGATGACACCGGCGACCGTCGAGGACGCATACAGCATGTTGCTCGAAGCGGTGGCGATCGATGATCCGGTCATTTTTTGCGAGCACAAGTATCTCTATTACCATTTGAAGGCGGAGAAGCTGCCGACGGAGGCGCTGCCGACGGGCAAGGCTCGCATTGCCCGGCCGGGGCGGGACATGACCATTGTGGCCTACAGCGCGATGCTGCACGAAGCCCTGGCGGTGGCGGAAGAACTGGCGGCGGACGGGACCGAAGTCGAGGTGGTGGATTTGCGTTCGGTCAAGCCGCTCGATACCGACACGGTCATGGCTTCGGTGGCCCGGACAGGGCGGCTGCTTTGCGTGGGGGAATCGTGGCCTTGGGGCGGGGTGACCGCGGAAGTGATCGCGCGCGTGGCCAGCGAGGGATTCGGCTTGCTGGATGCGCCGCCGCAACGGCTCAATTCGAAGGATACGCCGGTGCCGTTTCATCCGAGTCTTTGGGCGGTGCACCGGCCGACAGCGCGCAGCATTGCCGCGGCCGCGCGAAACCTTTTGCGAATGTAAGAACGAAGTAGAAGCGACGAAGACGGGCCTATGCCTCAAGTGCCAATTATCATGCCGCAACTGGGCGAGTCCATCGCCGAAGCGACCGTTGTCCAGCTACTGGTTAAGGACGGGCAAAGCGTGCAAGCCGAGCAGGACGTGATCGAAGTGGAAACCAACAAGGCGACCATGAACGTCACTTCGCCCTGTTCCGGGCGCGTGGACAAATTCCTGGCCAATCCGAACGAAAGCTACCCGGTAGGGGCGGTCTTGGGCTATCTGGAGGTGACGGAAGAAGAGGCTGTGCGCGTGGGGTTGGATCGTCCCGCGCCAGAACCTGGCGGGGCGGAAAACGGGCAACCGTCCGGCACAGCTTCCCGTCCCGGCCCGGGCGCCAGGAGGGGCGTGGAACCAACAGTGCGGGGCTTGCCGGTGCCGGCCCACGCCGCGGGCGCCGCTTATATGTCGCCGCGGATGAAGGCGCGCATGCAGGAACTTGGCCTGCACGCCGCCGACCTGGCCGGTCTTGCGGGAAGCGGGGCAGGGGGACGGGTCACGATCCAGGATTTTGAAAAGTTTCTGGCGAATCTGGAGAAGGCGAAGCTCACTCCGGCTTCATCGATGCGGGTGGCGGTGGCAGACGCCATGCGCCGCAGTTGGGCGCGGCCCCTGGCCACGGTGGCATTGCCGGTCTGCCTGGAAGAAATGCTGGCGCATCGGAAGGCCCTCGAGACCAAGCCGGGCCCGGCCCTTTACGCCTTACGGGCTCTCGCGCTGGCACTGGCGGAAAACAGCGCGCCGGCCGGCCGGCTCATCGGCCATCATATCGTTCACCCCAACGCCATCGACGTGGGGTTCGCCGTGGAAACGGAGGACGGCGTGCTGGTGCCGGTGATTCGCAACGCCCAGAAGCAACGTCTGCTTGATTTGGTCGACCGTTACAACGAGTTAATGGCGATGGCGCGCCAGCGGCGGCTCACGCCGGACGCGACCGGGGGTTCGATTGCCACGGTAACGAACTTTGGCACCTTTGGTCTGACCTGGGCCACGCCCATTCCGCTTCCGGAACAGACGCTGGTGTTGGGCTTGGGCGCGGGGCGGCTGGTCCCAAACTGGAATGCGAAGAGGGGCCAGTTTCTGCCGGTGACAGAAGCCAACCTTACCTTGAGTTTCGACCATCGTGTGCTGGATGGCGGCGCAGCCGGCCGGCTTCTTTCCAGCGTGGCGGCGCTGCTGGGCAGACCGGACGAGTTATAGATTCTTTGATCGTTTGAACCGCCGACAAAGCGTCTCGGGCAAGCGCTTGCGTCTCCGGCCGGCTTGTGACAGGTTTCAGCCCGACAACCGAAGCGGAAGGACGGATGCGGCCCGAGCGTCGGGTAAATGAGGGATTGACACCCCTTGGGCTTTTTGATCGTATCACGTCCCTTTTCGAGAAGAACTTATGTACGCCGTCGTAGAAACAGGTGGAAAACAGTATCGAGTCGCCCCCGGCGACACGTTGGAAGTCGAGCGTCTGAAGGCCGAGGCGGGCAAGCCGTTTACCTTTGACAGGGTCCTGTTCGTGGGAAATGAAGGAAAGCATACCCCGGGCAGTCCCACGGTGGAAAAGGCCACTGTGGTGGCGGATGTGCTGGAACATTTGCGCGGACCGAAGGTGACCGCGTTCAAGATGAAGCGGCGGAAGGGTTATCGGCTCACGATCGGCCATCGCCAGGAATTGACTCGGATCAAAATCACGGACATCAAGATTTAGTTATGGCTCACAAGAAAGGTCAGGGAAGCGTTCGCAACGGTCGCGACAGCGTCAGCAAACGGCTTGGTGTAAAACGGTTCGGCGGAGAGGTCGTCCGGGCCGGGAATATCCTCGTCCGGCAACGCGGCACGAAGTTCCTGGCGGGCCGCAATGTTGGAACCGGGCGGGACTGGACGTTGTTTGCCCTGGCGGACGGAAAGGTCGCTTTCGACAAAGGAAGCCGCCGCATCAACGTGGTGCCGGCCCCCGCGGAAAACACGGCCGCGGGCTGAATCGATCCAGTCATTGGCAGATTTCCGGCGGGGCTTTGCGCCTCGCCTTTTTTTCACCCTGGAGGAAATCGCCTGCGGTTCCTCCGCGCCAGTGCTAAGTAGGAGCTGATGTTCATTGATCAGATCAAAATATTCGCCAGGGCGGGTGACGGCGGCAAGGGTGCGGTGGCGTTTCATCGCGAAGCTTCCGTGCCGAAGGGAGGTCCCAGCGGCGGCAATGGCGGGCGCGGAGGCGACGTCATCCTTCGGGCCGACCATGATTTGAACAACCTCATCGCCCAGTATTATCAGCCTCGGTTGATCGCCCGAAACGGCGAGGCGGGCAAAGGGAAGGGGATGGACGGGCACGCGGGAAAAAACCTCGTCATCAAGGTCCCTTGCGGAACGATGGTCTGGCGTTTATTCGGAAGCGGTGGGGCGCCCGAACCTTCCCCTACGGAGGGCACGGAGCCGGGCCGTTTGCAGATGGCGACGGCCGACCGCCCGGTCATCCGTCTGAACCGCTCTGGAGGGGCGGAACAAGCCATGGAGATCGATCTGGCGGAAGAGGAAGAACCGGCGGCATCCAAATACTCAACCGGAAACGAACGCGAACTGGTGGCGGATTTGACCGAGCATGGGCAGGAATTTGTTCTCTGCAAAGGCGGGCGAGGCGGACTGGGCAACCGTAATTTTGCCACTGCGACGAATCAGACGCCGCGCTTTGCCCAGCCTGGCACGCCGGGGGAAGCGGGCGAATTTCTCTTCGAATTACGGTTGATTGCCGAGGTGGGGTTGGTCGGTTATCCCAATGCCGGCAAGTCCACGCTGCTCACCGCCATCTCCCACGCCCGGCCGAGAATTGCTTCTTATCCGTTTACCACTCTCCATCCCCAGATCGGGATCGTCGAGTATCCCGATTACCACCGGATCACGGTGTGCGATGTGCCCGGCATCATCGAGGGCGCGCATCGGAACGTCGGTTTAGGGCACGCCTTTCTTCGTCACATCCAACGCTGCAAAGTATTGGTCTTGTTGCTGGACATGGCCGGTGCGGACG
>CAZCUL010000535.1:0-4706 GCA_964501475.1 uncultured Verrucomicrobiota bacterium
CATGACCTTCAGCGCCACGCGCCGGCCTGTTTCCAGGTGATCCGCTTCAAAGACCTCGCCCATCCCGCCACGGCCGAGGAGGCGAATAATGCGATAAGCGCCAAATTGCCCGCCGGGCCGCGGGGCGTTCGATGGCGGAGAGGCTTCGCTCGCGGCTTCCATCGCCACTGGGGCAGAGACCTCCGAGCGCGCGCCGGCTTGGGCCGGTTCCGTTTGGACGGTCTGATCGAGGCCGCGCCGGAGGAGACATTCGGGGCAAAGCCCTCCGGCCGTTTCACTTTGAAGCGGCTTTCCGCATTCCGGACAGGTTCGTTTCGTTGGCATCGTTTGTCCTTTCTACTTCCTTCCTGAGGAAACGGCGCCGGAAGGTTACAGAGGTGGCGATGGAGTGATGAGGTAATGGATAATCATGGAGGGTCGGATGTCCATACTCCATTGTCCGCCGCTCAATCCCGCAATGCCTCCAGCAGATGCCTCAGTTCGCTTTCCACATCGTTCGTGTTTGCCACCGTCCGGCTGACTTCCTGGCGAAGCACCTCACGATAACGCTGCCGCAATCGATGGACGGCGACCTTTACTCCGGCTTCGCTCATGCCGAGTCGCGCGGCCAGTTCCGCATAAGGCAACCTCGTCCGGTCACCCATCAGACAATCCTTTACCTGCTCGAAAAAACCGCCCTTCCCAGTCGCAGCATATTGGGCCCGCAACCCGGCCAGGGCGTGTTCGAGAAGTGTGAGGCACCAGCGACGATCAAAAAGCTTGTCCGCGCTCAACCTGTCGGCCGGTTCATCGGTGCCATGCAACTCTGCGCCGGAATCATCGAGCGAAACAAGGAGGTGGCGTCCTCCGCGCTTCAGAGCGTATTGACGGTCCCGAGCATCCGCCAGGAAATGCTTGAGTGCGCCCAGGAGGTAGGACCGAAATCTGCCCTTTGCCGGATCGGCCGCGCCGGGCCACCGCTTCTTCAGAAGCCGCTCGAAAAACCCCTGAGTCAGGTCCTGGGCATCGTGCGAGGTATGACCCTGTCTGCGGACGAAATAGTAGATCGGATGCCAGTAACTGCGGCAGAGAGCCTCGATTGCCTCCCGGGCTTGAGGGGAATCGCTGGCCGCCGCCAACACCACGGTCCAATGCGTGGTTGAAAAACGCTCGGCCGCAAAGGAGCTTGGATTGCTGTCTGACGTGCCGGCGGGCATTGCCCCTTTGATAACAGAGCAAGCCCGCTTTGGAAATAACTGATACCGGGCGGACCAGGTGGAACAGGTCAGCGACCACGCATCGGGGGCTTGGTGAGCGCATCTCGACGCGCCAGACGGGAACAGCCGGGTCGGTTACAACCAGCTAAGGCGTCCAGGCGCGGTAGAAACGATACGGCAGGACGATGGGCTCCTCGTAACGGAACGTTCCTGATCCCGCGCTGCTCGGAGCGCCCAGAGAGTCCCAGTTGATCAGGTTGGTGGACCCTTGCATCTCGTAGATCTGGCCTGGGTTGCCTGCGAATTCCACGCGAATCATATTTCCCCCCAATTCTTCGACGAGGGTGAAGCGCGGGCCGGGGTTGCCAATCCAGGCAAAAGTGCGCTCGTTGCCATCAGTGCGGCCCAGGCTGTTGGTCGCGACGGCGCGAAACTGGTAATTTGTATTCGGCTCGAACTCCATGACCAGCGCGTTAATCGCGATTTGATCGGTGCCGCTTCCCACATCCACCGGCTCGGACATCTGGTTGAAATTGGTCGAAGTGCCCCATTCAAACCAGGCCGTTGTCGGGAGTCCATGAGGAACAATCACGGCCTGCAAAACCGCGCTGGTCGAAGTAATCCCGCTGGCCGGGGCCGTTGTCACGTCAGGGGCCTGGAGCAGAACAAAGCCGGCCGGCTGGCTCATGACAGAACCGACGCCGTTTGTGATCCAAACACGATAGCTGCCGCCGTCACTCGGTTGCGCGTTCGAGAGGACCAGGGTCGAGTCGGTCTGGCCGGGCAAAGCCATTTCATTGAAGAACCATTGATACTGCAAAGCAGTGCCGGTAGCGATGACACTAAAAGTGACCGTCCCGCCGTTGGTCGTGCTTTGGCTTTCCGGCTGCGTGGTGATTGCCGGAGGATGCTGGGCCGAAGTGGTGGTGTTGACGGAATTGTTTTCGGAGTCGAAATCCGTTTCGCTTGCGGAGACGGAAGCGGAGGCCAGCAGCAGGCTGTCCACCGTGGGCACCACGATCACCGTAATCAAACCCGATTGATTTGGCCCCAACGAACTCAAACTGCAGACCACCACGCCGCTTTCGATATGGCAGGCGGCCTGACTGCTGAAGACGCCTTGCAAATTTGCGCCGCTGGGCAGGTTCACTCGGACGACGGGCGATGCGGATCGCGATGGCCCCAGATTAGTCGCCACCACGGAATACGTCAGCGGTTCGCCCACACGAACCGGGTCCGGGAGGTCGGTCATAGTTACTGCGAGGTCCGCCACTGGATCGAGGATAATGCGGTAATCCTCGACTTCGCCGTCGGGCGCGCCGCCGCTGAAGGAAATGTCCGGCACCGAACTGAAGCGAAACCGGGCAAAAGTCGGCCCTGGAACGGCGCTCGGCGGGACGCGCAAATTGAGGGTATTCGGACCGGGAACAAGCAGATAGTTCGTGGCGATTTGTTCGCCAGGCTCCGACCAGGAGCCGTTGGCGCTGAAGTCCATCCAGGCGTTGAGGTAACCGTTTGTGGAGGCAGTGAGGGCAACCGAAACCGCCTGGCCGACGCGCAATGGCACGGGGAAGTCCACTCCATCCTCGTCGTCAACGCCAGCGGTGTCATCTCCCGTCGCGCCCGGGTTGGGTTGTCCATCCGGTTCGAAGTCCAAAGCTTCGCCAAGGAAGAGGGTTGGGTCGGCCAGATGAAAGGCGCCGCCATTTGCCAGCGGTGTGAAGAAGACCGGTGCATCGCCGAAGTCGGCCCGCCAGACTGTCAACCTCGCCAGGGCGCTGGTCGTTACGCCCACGGGATTGTTCAGCACCACGTGGTAGAGCCCGCTCTGGTTTGTCTGCACATCGGCCACGCTCAGTGTCGCGTTGGTAGCGCCCGCCAGAACGTTGGTTTGATTGAAATACCATTGATAACGGATGGGAGCCGTCCCTATGGCCCCCACGTTGAATGTGGCGGTGCTGCCGGCAAAGTTCGTCCGGCTTTGCGGTTGCAGGACGATGACAGGAGGCGACTGCACGGTGAGCAAGGCTGTGCCGCTCAGTTGGGCCGCCGCCTCATTGCTCACGCGAACGGAATAACCGCCCTCGTCAGAAGACTGGGCATTTGTGATGACGAGAGCCGCGTTGGTTTGGCCGGCCAGATTGATGCCGTTGCGGCGCCACTGATATCGCAAGGGCGGGGAACCGGTCGCAGTCACCATGAAGCTGGCTGTGCTGCCGTTTGTGATCGTGATGCTCTGCGGCTGCTGCGTGATCACGGGAGCCTCCAGCACCCTCGTGACAATGGTCATGACGTCGTTGGCGGGGTCGCCTGCGGCTTCATTTGCGGCCGTCACGGCTCTGTTGGTAAAGGAGCCTGTCGCAGAAAAACTGCCCTGGAGGGTCAAGAGCGCGGTTTCCTCAAAGGCCATTTCGCCAAAATCGCAGGAAATCGTTCCCATCCGGTTGGTGCAGATGCCGTCGCTGACATTCATTGACGCCAGTGAAAATGCGGCGGGCAGCAGATTGGTCAAGACCACGCCTGTGGCACGGGAAGGCCCGCCATTGGTCACCAGGACGGTATAGGTAAAATTGCTTCCGCGGGCGACCGCTTCAGAAGTTCCGCGCAACTGGACCGCCAAGTCCGCGATGGGCATGAGAGTGCTGAATTCCAGATTCCAGCCATCGGCAACGAATCCATGATCTTTGGCCGCATCGTCCGTGATAAAGAGAGACCACGTCCCATTCGGATCCATGTGCCGGAGGCCCGTCAAGGTGGTGCCATATGGCGCGGGGGGCGCCGGGGCAGCAAAGGTATCTTCGGCTGTACCGTAATTCGCCGGCAGATACCCGCCGCTCAAAAGAGGGCTGCCGTCCGGAGGCGGGCTCTTCGAATCTTCGCTGAAGGTGAGCGTGACATTGTTTAACGGAACTTCACCACCCGCATCGGACAATAAAAGCAACGTCTGGCCGGAAGGAGCGACCAGCAAAACGTCCAGGTCATCCGGGTAGGAGTGGTTCAAATTGCTCAGGGTCACCGTCACCCGGTCCACACGGATGGTGACGCCGGATACAAAAATAACGGCGGGATACGGCGCAGCCGGTCCAAGCTCGCCGATATCGATCCGATTGCTGTTGGAAAAAAGCCCGGCTGAAATCACCGCGGTTGTCACCTCTTCCGAAACGTTATCGATCTGGTTCAGCTCACTCTCGCTTGCGAACACAGCCGCGCGATTCGTCAGCGGGCCTGTCGCCGCAGGCCTGACTGTGATCTGAAGCGAGGCGCCCTCGCCGCGCGCCAGGCTGCCCAAGGCGCAAACAAGCCGCCCATCTGCGTGCGCGCAATTGCCCTGGGTGGATGTGGCCGAGAGATACCTGACTTCTGGCGGTAGATCGTTCGTCAACATGATCCCGGTTGCCCGGCTCGGTCCGGCGTTTGTGACTCGAACGGTATAGGTCATCGGCTTGTTCAGGGGAGCGGGGTCGGGCCAATCCGACTGAAAGACGGCCAAATCGACAGCCGGCTGAACTG